>JBDTBI010000281.1:0-11832 GCA_039924215.1 Acidobacteriaceae bacterium | reverse complement strand
CGGATTGTTCAACACCGGCGGGATGGCAGAGAGAGTCTCTGTACAGACATCGGATGTGGGACTTCCCGAGAGTGAACGCGGCTATTCCCTCCAGAACCTGTGGACAGGCAAAATGAAGAAATCAGGCGGCACCATCAAGGCTACAGTCCCATCGCATGGGGTCGTCCTATATAGCGTTAAAGCGCGTTGATTTCCAGCGATCCAGTGTGACATTGCAAGATAGAGAGACAGCTTTTGAAACCAAAACTTGCAACATTGATTTTCCTGTGTGCGCTGCCGCTATTGGGTCAAAGCAACAGCGGCGAATTACGCTTGAAAGTTACAGATCCCTCCCACCTCGGCGTGAAAACTACCGTTCACATCCTCAGCGAGGGGAATGATTATCAAAAAACTCTTGCGACTACAGTCCAGGGAGCGCTCGATGTGCAACACCTGCCTTACGGCGTCTATCAACTTGAAATTCAGCAGTCGGGCTTCGCCCGCGCTTCGGAATCGGTCGAGATTCACTCTCCTCTTCCGGTCGATAAGACAATCTCGTTGGAGTTGCCCACGGTGAACCAATCCGTAACGGTGCGTTCCGTGAACACGCTGCTCGATCCCAAGCAAGCTGGCTCGGTGAATCATATTGGCCCTGAATTTATCCAGGACCGGCTGACCTCCGTCCCGGGCCGTTCCGTGCAGGACCTGGTGAATTCGCAGCCCGGCTGGCTGTATGAAGGCAACGCGGTCCTGCATCCGCGCGGCTCGGAATATCAGACGCAGTTCATGATCGATGGCATTCCGCTCACAGATAATCGCTCGCCAAGCTTCGGACCTGTGATTGAGGCGGATGACGTGCAATCGATCAACATCTATACCGCAGGCATTCCGGCGGAATATGGCCGAAAAATGGGCGGAGTCATTGAGATCAATACGCAGCAGGATTCGCAGCCAGGCCTGCACGGCAAGTTGGTACTGTCCGGTGGCAGCTTTGACTCGGCCGGTGCATTTGCCGAGGGGCAATACACGCGGGGAAACAATACGGTTGGCGGAAGCGCCAGTGGCAGCAGGACGGACCATTACCTGAATCCGGTCGTTCCGCAAAACTACTCCAATACAGGCACACTGGGTGATTTTTCAATCCATGATCAGAACAATCTGACGCCAAACGATCGAATCAATCTAAGCATTCGTCACGAAACCGCTCGCTACGATATTCCAAATGAACTTGTGCAGCAGGCTGCGGGCCAGCGCCAGACAGCAGACAATATCGAGACCATGGGAATCGCCTCCTATCACCATATTGTTTCGCCTACGATGTTGGTGGATTTCCATGGCATGGTTCGGGACAACTCAAATGACTTCTACTCCAATCCAAATTCAACCCCTATCGAAGTATTTCAGCACAATTGGTTTCGCGAAGGGTATTTCAATGGAATTGGGACCATCGATCGCGGACGGAATCTGTGGAAGTTCGGAGTTGAGTCGGACAATCTATTTCTCAATGAGAATCTCAACTACGTGATTACTGACCCAACGCAGTTTGATCCCGACACGCCTCGTACCTTTAGTTTCACAGGAAATCGCCCAGACCTGGAACAGGCGGTGTTTGTCCAGGACCTGATCCACCTGAAAAAGTGGACAATCAATGCGGGCCTTCGCTGGGACCACTATCAACTTCTCTTGAATCGCCAGGCATTGCAGCCGCGTTTGTCAATTTCTCGTTATCTCAAGCCTGCGGACATGGTGCTGTATTTCTCCTACGACCGTGTCTTTCAGACGCCATCCTTCGAGAATATTCTGCTGTCGAGTTCAACTGCGGTTGATTTCATTGATCCGACAAATTTTCTCCGGCTGCCGGTTGAACCTTCCGTAGGAGACTACTACGAAGGTGGCCTGACAAAGGTATTTTTTGAAAAAGTTCGATTGGACGCCAACTATTTCCGCCGTTTTGCAAACAATTATGCGGACGACGACCAGATCCAAAACACGACAATCAGCTTTCCTATTGCGTTTCGGAAGTCCATTATCTACGGGATGGAGGGTAAGCTCGAGGTTCCGGATTGGCATCGCTTTTCCGGCTACCTAAGCTATTCCTATGAGGTTGGCAATGCATGGTTCCCTGTAACAGGCGGACTGTTTTTAGGGGACGACGCCTCAAGCGCAACGACTCAACTTACCGGACATTTCCCAGACTCCCAGGATCAGCGCAACACGGTTCGTGGGCGTATCCGCTATCAGGTCAACCCCCGCTTCTGGATCGCGAGCGGCATTCAATATGACAGTGGGCTTCCTTTTGAATTTGACGGTGACCCCGCGGAAGCACTGGCCGAATACGGTCAGCAAGTGCTGGATCGCATCAACTTCGATAGAGGGCGCATCGATCCCTCTTTCCAGATCAATGCATCAGCGGGCGCCAATGTATTCAAATCAGACCGCGTGGATATGCGCCTGCAGGTGGATGGACAAAACCTTACCAACGTCCTGGATGTAATCGATTTCGGAGGTCTCTTTTCCGGGAACGCTATCGGTCCGTCTCGCAACGTCGCCTTGCGCCTCACAACAGACTTTTAGCCCGAATGACGAGGCCTGGAGAAGCCAACAATTACACGCCAGGTTTTTTGGGTAATACCAACGCAAGGCTGGTGCCGGAATTGGTACGCAACGCGAATGGTAGGAGGAGATCGATACAGGGCGATTCTGAACTCGAAAAGAACGGACCTATTTGACGCTTGCCGTCAACCGCTTCGCCGGGATGGTCGATTTCGGCAATGCCCAGGCAAACAGCACTCCTCCGCTGCCCATCACGACATATTGGCGGCCATCCAGCATATAGCTCATCGGTGAGCTTTCCATTCCTGCGCCCAAGCCTGCATGCCAAAGGGTTTTTCCATCGCCTGTATTCAGCGCAAGAACATTTCCGTAGGTATCCCCTGTAAAGGTGATACCGGAGTCCGTCGTCAATATGCCCGCGCTGGAACCGCTGGTTCGACCGACCCTGTGACTCCAGCGAATTTTGCCTGTCTTGTAGTCAATGGCTTCAATGACGCCTTTGCTCCACAATCCGTAATCCGCACCAGCCCATCCATAGGCGCCGTCCGCAGGCTTTGCAAAATAAATGCTGTAACTGGGCTGTGCATCCACGAGAAACAGCCCAGTCTTCGGGTCGAAGCTGGGTGCGCGAAAGTTCGTTAGGCCGCCTTCATCCGGCGCAATCAAACGACCGTCGGGTGCGGGCTCCTTCTCGGGGTTCGGAATCGGCTGGCCCTTCTTGTCGAGGCCCAGAGACCAGTTCACAGGCCCAAACGGAACTGAAAGCAGATTTTTCCCATTGGTGCGATCCAAAACAACAAAATATCCGTTGCGGGAGGCCTGCATCAGCATCTTGCGGGGTCGTCCGTTGAAGTCTCCGTCTACCAGGACAGGCATCTCGACCGCATCCCAGTCGTGCGTGTCGTGCGGGGACACCTGAAAAGCCCACACCAGCTTCCCCGTATCAGGGTTGAGCGCGACGATGCTACAGGTATAAAGGTCGTCGCCGGGGCGCGCGGTACCGTTCAATACTGGCGTTGGATTGCCAGTCCCCCAATACACAAGATTGAGTTTCGGATCAAACGTGCCCGTCATCCAAGTCATGCCCCCAGTCGTCTGATTTGGGGTTCCAGCAGGAGGTGTGGCGTTCCACTGCCATTGCCCTGCACCCGTCTCCGGGTCAATCGACCTGATGTAGCCAGTAAGATTATCAAAATCTCCGGAAACTCCAATGAGTACGTGGTTCCCGATGACAAGCGGCGCCATGGTTGTCCAATACCCCTTGGAGGAGTCGGCAACCGCAATAATCCAGCGTACCGTTCCATCCTTGGCGTTGAGAGATACCAGGTGCCCATCGGGAGAGAAAAAAAATAGATACTCTTTGTACATACCGACGCCACGCTGGCCGATGTAAAACCCTTTGTTCGGTGGGTACCGGTAGTGCCAAATCAAATGGCCCGATCGCGCGTCCACCGCCCATACCTTATCGGGTACCGTAAAATACAAGATTCCATCGACCAGCAGCGGAGTGGATTTAATTGATGCAGTCTGGTTTGTCTGAAAGGCCCATGCCAGGCTCAGGTTCTTCACGTTCTGCGGCGTGATCTGGGTCAGCTTGCTATGACGTCGGCCGGAATACTCGCCGTTATACGTTGGCCAGCTATCGGCCGGCGGATGGAGCAGCCTTGCCGCATCCACTCCTTGAGCCATAACTTGAGGAGCCAAAGCAAGAATGCAAACGGTTACGCCCAGAATAAGAAAAAATGTGCTTTTCAAGACCTTCACCTGAGAACCTTTTCAACACGGACGTTGTGCGGAAGTCGTACCTCGCGGGATATACCAATGGCGGACATTGCTATGGTTCTTGCTAGTTTTTATTCGCGAGCATTGTCGATCGTTTTGTCGCAATGGCCGCTCTTGGCAATGCCCAGGCGTACAACACTCCCCCGGTACCTGTTACTACATATTGGCGGCCATCCAGCATATAGGTCATGGGGGAACTCTGCATTTGAGACCCAGAGCCTGCGTGCCACAGCGTCTTGCCGTCGCTTGTATTCAGTGCAAGAACGTTTCCATAGGCGTCCCCCGTAAACAGGATGCCCGAGTCCGTCGTCAATACGCCCCCACCGGAACTGGTGGTTCGACCAACTTTGTGACTCCAGCGAATCTTGCCTGTCTTGTAGTCAATGGCCTCAATGACACCTTCGCCCCACACTCCATAATCCGCACCGGCCCATCCATAGTCGCCGTCTGCCGGTTTCGTAAAATAAATGCTGTAACTGGGATGAGCGTCGACGAGAAACAGCCCCGTCTTCGGATCGAAGCTAGGCGCACGATAGTTGGTTACCCCACCTTCGTCGGGCGCAATGAAACGTCCGTCGGGTGCGGGGTCTTTCTCAGGGTTTGGGATCGGCTGGCCCTTCTTGTCGAGGCCCAGAGTCCAATTCACCGGTCCAAACGGAACGGTCAACAGATTCTTTCCATTGGTGCGGTCCAAAACAACAAAGTACCCGTTGCGGGAGGCCTGCATCAGCATCTTGCGGGGTCGTCCGTTGAAGTCTCCGTCCACAAGTACAGGCGTCTCGACTGCGTCCCAGTCATGAGTATCGTGCGGGGTTACCTGAAAAGCCCACACCAGCTTCCCAGTATCCGCATTGAGGGCAACAATACTGCAAGTGTAGAGATTGTTGCCGGGACGCACGGTACCATTCAACACTGGAGTGGGATTGCCCGTTCCCCAATAAACAAGATTGAGCTGCGGGTCATACGTGCCCGGCATCCATGTCGTGCCTCCGTTGATGGGTTCATGCTGTCCAGGAGCTGAATCGACATTCCACCGCCATTGCAATGCGCCTGTCTCTGCATCGAACGAAAACACAAACATGGGCAGATTGTCCGAGTCGCCTCCCAACCCCACAATCACATGATTCCCTACGACAAGCGGTGCCTCGGTTGTCCAATAGCCCTTGGAGGAGTCGGCGACCACAATATTCCAACGCACCGTGCCGTCCTTGGCATTCAGAGACACCATGTGTGCATCCGGCCCCATAAAGTACAGCCAATTCTTGTACATGGCGATACCCCGATTGCCGATGTGCTGGCCTTTGTTCGGCGGGTAATGATAGTGCCAAATCAGATGGCCCGATCTCGCGTCCACCGCCCATAAGTTATCGGGCACCGTAAAATACAGAATCCCATCAACCAGCAGCGGAGTCGATTTGATCGATGCTGCCTGGTTCGTCTGAAAGGCCCATGCCAGGCTCAGGTTCTTCACGTTCTGCGGCGTGATCTGGGTCAACTTGCTATGACGCCGACCGGAATACTCACCGTTATACGTCGGCCAGCTATCCGCCGGCGGATGGAGCAGCGTAGTCGCATCCACTCCTTGCGCCATCACTTGAGGAGCCAAAGCAAGAATGCAAACGGCTGCACCCAGAACAGGAAGGAAGATGCTTTTCAAAAACTTCATCAGTCAAGAACCTTTCAACACAGGACCTATGCAAAAGTCCTACCTCGCCGGGGTATCTATCGCGGAATCTATTCTGGTTTTCTTCCGTTTTTGCTGACGGATCTGGCCGATTGCATCGTCGTGCCACCGGTTTTCGGCAATGCCCAGGCGAACAACACTCCGCCGCTGCCCGTTAGGACATACTGGCGGCCGTCCAACATATAGGTCATGGGAGAATTCGACACAGGCGCTCCTGAGCCTGCATGCCACAGCGTCTTGCCATCGCTTGTATTCAGCGCAAGAACGTTCCCGTAAGCGTCCCCTGTAAAGGTGACGCCGGAGGCCGTCGTCAAGATACCCGCGCCCGCACCGCGATTTCGACCGACTTCGTGACTCCAGCGAATCTTGCCTGTCTTGTAGTCAATGGCCTCGATGGCAGCTTTACCCCACAATCCGTAATCGGCACCGGCCCATCCATAGTCACCGTCGGAGGGTTTTGCAAAATAAAGGCTGTAACTGGGATGAGCGCTGACGAGAAATAAACCTGTTTTCGGATCGAAACTTGGCGCGCGCCAGTTTGTTACTCCGCTCTCTTCCGGCGCAATCAAACGTCCGTCGGGTGCGGGATCCTTTGCAGGATTTGGGATCGGCTGGCCCTTCTTGTCGAGGCCCAGCGACCAATTCACCGGTCCATACGGGACGGTCAACAGATTCTTTCCATTGGTGCGATCCAACACGAAAAAGTACCCATTGCGGGAGGCCTGCATCAGCATCTTGCGCGGTCGTCCATTGAAGTCTCCATCTACGAGGACAGGCGTCTCGACCGCATCCCAGTCATGGGTGTCGTGGGGCGATGCCTGGAAGGCCCATACCAGCTTCCCCGTATCTGGATTGAGGGCAACGATGCTGCAAGTGTAAAGATTGTCGCCGGGGCGTGCGGTACCATTCAACACGGGAGTGGGATTGCCTGTTCCCCAATAGAGTAGATTGAGCTTCGGATCATACGTGCCGGGCATCCATGTCGTACCACCGGTAATGGGCTTGTGGAGTCCCGGGGCTGAATCGACATTCCACCGCCATTGCAGCGCGCCTGTCTCTGGATCGAACGACTGCACGAACATGGGCAGATTGTCCAGGTCGCCTCCGACACCCGCAATCACATGATCCCCCACGACAAGCGGCGCCTCGGTTGTCCAATAGCCCTTGGAGGAGTCGGCCACCACAATATTCCAACGCATCGTGCCGTCCTTGGCATTCAGAGACACCATGTGTGCATCCGGTCCCATAAAGTAAATCCAATTCTTGTACATGGCCACACCACGATTGCCGATGTGGTCGCCTTTATTTGGAGGGTAATGATAGTGCCAAATGAGATGGCCTGAGCGCGCGTCCACCGCCCATACGTTATCGGGCACTGTAAAGTACAAGATTCCATCGACCAGGAGCGGGGTCGATTTGATCGATGCAGTCTGGTTTGTCTGAAAAGCCCACGCCAGACTTAGATTCTTCACGTTCTGCGGCGTTATCTGGGTCAACTTGCTATGACGCTGGCCGGAATACTCACCGTTATACGTCGGCCAGCTATCGGCTGGCGGATTCAGCAGCATTGCCGCATCCACTCCTTGAGCCATAACTCGAGGAGCCAAAGCAAGAGTGCAAACGGTTGCGCCCAGAACGAGAAAGAAGATGCTTTTCAAGAGCTTCATCAGGTGAGAACCTTTCAACGCGCAAATTGCTATCGTAGCGTCTGTATATACGCCATCAAATTATGGATGTCGGCATCGGTGTATTTGGGGAATTGCTTTACGTGTGCGTCCACCGGCGAATCGACGGAATACTTCACATTGGGCAATGTCCATGACCGATAGGTTCCGCTTGCATCCACCATGCCGACGGTGAATCCGTCCAGATACGCCAGCATTCCCACAATTTTTTTACCGGAGGGCAGCGTCACAGTCACCTTGCTCTTTGCATCTCTTGGATACAGCATTCGTTCTTCCAGTTGGAGCCCCTGATAGCGAGACGCAATGCCGGCAAGATCTCCCGTCGGGGAATGACATTTTGAACACTGCCCCGCCCCATTGAAGTACTGCTTCCCGGCTTCCACGTTCCCGGTCTGAAGATCGGAGACCGCGACGCCGCGACGCCTGCCATTATTTGACTCCGCCTTCGCCTTTTCAGCATGGACAAAGGCGACCAAACTCGCCAATTCCTGGTCGGAAAACTTGAAGCTCGGCATCCCTTTTTCCGGACGCCCATTTCGCACGACTATGTCAATATTGCTTCCAGCAATATCCTGCGCCACCAATTTGGATTGCGTCAGATCTGGGCCCGTCTCCCCCCCCTGCGCGTCGCGTCCATGGCAAAAGGCGCAATTTGCCTGAAACAATGCGCCGCCAGCTACCGCCTGGTCCGAAGAACTCCCTGGGGCACCAGCAGCGCTCGCCTGGACTTTTGCAGGTGAAGCGGGTGACGCCGCATTCAGGGGCATCCACCTTGCCGAATACAGGGTGATCATTCCGATCGCTGCCAGAAAGAGAACTGTTCTTAATTTCTTCATCGGCCTACTCATTGTCCTCGTCTATCCAAGATTTTTTGCCAGAATTTTTTCGATCGGAAACGCAGTATAGATCAACTATAGAACCCCTGCTCCGTCGGAAACTTGCGGATGCAATGCAAGCGTGACGCTGGGTGAGAGACGCTTTTCAAGGCTTGGCCTGCGGTGAAATCCGCGGGTGTGACGCGGTGCTTCCCTCAGTCAGCCCGAGTGCCCATTTGATGGCCTCGAAGTACATCGTGCGGATATCCGGGTCCTGCCATGCCTGTTCCGTGTGGCCGAGGGTGGAATAGAAAACGCGCCCTTTGCCGTACATTTTTGACCAGGCCACAGGGAAATCGTGGTCGGCGCGGTGGATACGTGGATTGTTGGCATAGTTGAGCTTGGTCGGATCCAGGCTCAGCAGCACATTCACCTTGGAGCGCGACCAGTCCTTTGGCTGATAGATTTCGTCATACTTCACGAAGGCCTTCGGGAAATGACGCACTGCGGGGAAATTGGGGGATTCGTTTATGATCGGCGCCATGAACGTGCCCCACGGATGCTGGTCGAACCAGCCGCCAATCATTTCCCCATATTCCGGCCAGGTGTAGTTGGTGTCGAGTGCGGCGTGGATACCGACAAACCCTTTTCCATCGTCGTGGATGAAAGACATCATGTCCTTCTTCTGGCTCGCATCCATGTCGAGTTCGCCGGTGGTGCTGGCAAACACCAGCACATCGAAATAATTCAGATTCTTGGCGTTGTTCTTTAGCGGCTTCTTGGTAAGGAGCTCCGTGTCTGTGCGCATCGTCGTGTCCCACAGGCCACTCTCTTTGCCCATGTTGTAGATGGCGGCCATGGCGTCTGGGACAGAATCATGCTCAAACCCCTTGTTTTCGCCGATCACCAGGACATGTTTTACGTGGATCTGCTTTGCGTGCGGAGGGGGCGGTACGCCAAGATCCGCCGGAGTCTGCTCCTGCGCAAAGGAAATCTGGTTAAAGCCGCCAAGGCTGAGGATGAACAACGAGAGGATGATGAAATTCCTGATAGCGCGCAATGAATCTCCTTCAAACCGCGTCATCCGAAACGATTTTTCCGGTGAGCGTTTATTGACTTCGTGAACGATCGAGTATCGGACCGCAATTCTTTGAATGGCTGATCGTCGCTACGGTAAAAACCAGAAAATTGATTTTCTGAGCGCGTTCTTACCTCAAAACCATCCGCATTGCAGTCTAGTTGCCATTCTCGCAAGAAGCAATTTTTTAAATTTTAACGATTCTACCCCCGTGTGGAAATTCTGAACAAATGCGGCTTCAGCGATCCATGATTGCGCCAGGTTTGCGGACACCTTACCTCCATTGCCACAGGCAATTTACGACCGCAGGAGATATGTCGAAGATCATCTGCATCAACTTTTGTGCATTCCCATATAAACTTGTGCAATAAATAGAGCTGAATCCAGTTTTGCAGAGCCAGCATCCACGCGTCGAAGAACCCTGAGCATGAAAGGAAACCTGCCGGATGATGATACTTGCGGTCATTTTGGCCATTTTTGTCTACGGACTGATCGCCGCAACTCTGGGGACCATTCTGCCGAACCTCTCCGAGCGTTTCCACCTCAGTCCGAAACAAAACGGCAACATTGCTTTTGCACAAGCCCTGGGTCTGATCCTCGCGTCATTGGCGGTGGGTCCCTTGCTGGATGCGGAAGGCAAGAAGATTGGGCTTGTGCTTGGGCTGGCTCTCATTTCCGTTGCCCTTGCCGCACTGCCCCGATCGAAAGGCTACCGGAGCATCCTGGTCCTACTGTTCGTGTTGGGCATAGGCGGCGGAATCGTTGTCACCGGCGCGAATGCGCTTGCCAGCGACGTTGGCGGAGCGCACCGTGCCAGCATCCTGAACCTGGTGAATCTCTTCTTCGGGCTAGGCGGATTCTTGACGCCCTTCATTGCCGCCAATCTATTTTCTGGAAAATGGGTGCGACTTTGCTATGCAATCGCCGGCTTCACTGTCGCCACATTGGTTTTCGAGATCATCACGAGAATGCCGGTGCCGACGGGGGCGTATACGTTGAGCGCCGCCGACATGGGGCAGGTGGTCGGCAGGCCGATCATCCTTCTGCTGGGTTTGCTTCTCTTCCTTTATGTCACCTGTGAGGTGGGCGTGTGGAACTGGCTTCCCCGACACCTGATCGCGCAAGGCATTCCAGAATCACGCGCGCTGATTATTCTCTCTGTCGGCTTTGCTCTTGGCCTGCTCGTGGGACGCACGGTCGCATCGCCGGTTCTGTTGCGCGTATCGGCGATCACCGTCGTGCTGATCGCTTCCGCGGCAATGGCCATAACCACCTTCCTGATGTTAAGGACAAGGAATCCTTTGGTTGCACTGATCCTGGTTGCATTGGCTGGGCTGTCGATGGCTCCGGTTTATCCCACGGCGCTGGCTATTGTAGGCAATGTTTCACCTCGAATGAGCGGCACCGCCATCGGCTTTGTGATTACATGCGGATGGGTGGGGCTGGCAGTAAGTTCGCGAGTCATCGGCGCCATTGCCGGAGGAGATCCGTTGCGACTGCGAAAGGCCTTGATGGTCATACCGGCCTCGGCAGCACTGATGGTTGTGTTGAGTCTAGTGATCCGCGCAGCCCAACACGGCATACCGTTATAACAAGGCACGCATCTCGCACACGGGGGCGACCGAAGGCGATGCGGAGAGGAACGAATCCATGAGCAAGGCTGAGTCGGCAATCCGCAAAATATAAGGAAGGTATGAAAGAGGCTGCAGAAGGATCGCGGTTGGAGGCCGTCCTCCAACTGCTGAAAGAGAATACGACGGCATCTATTAGCGAAATCGCAGACTTATTTCAGGTCTCGCAGATGACGATTCGCCGTGACCTGCAAAAATTGGCCGAAGCGGGCCAGGTCATTCGTATTCCTGGGGGAGCACGAATCGAACAATGGCATGGACTGGAGCGAGGTTTTTTTGAGCGGCTTGAGAAAATGTCTTCAGCCAAAAAAAGCATTGGCAAAGCAGCCGCATCGCTGGTACACGACGGAGAATCGGTCGTGTTCGACTCCGGTACGACGACACTCTATGCCGCCCGCGAACTCCGTTTCCATCACAATGTTGCCGTCATTACCTTCTCACTCACCGTTCTGGAGGAGCTTGCTTCTGCTGAAGGGATTCGCGTTGAGCTTACCGGTGGCGTCTACCGTTCCAGTAGTCACGACCTGATCGGGCACGGCGTCGCCGACAGCCTGAAGTCGATTTACGCGGACCATATCATGTTCGGTGCGACTGCAGTCTCTTTCAATCGCGGCGTAATGGTTGA
>JBDTBI010000280.1:0-2814 GCA_039924215.1 Acidobacteriaceae bacterium | reverse complement strand
TATACGAGAGGCTGTATGCGCAGTTTCGAGAGTTGTACTTCTTGCTGGGCGCACCGGACAGTCCGGCCACGCGCATCGGCCACACTCTTCCCACTGTGCGGCAGATCGCCATCGAGGCGCAGGAGGTGGAGCCACGATGACCATCAACTCTCATGTCATCAAGAGCACGGTAGTGGGCGCGCTCGGCGGTCTCCTGTTCGGCTTCGATACGGCGGTCATTTCCGGAACCACGCATGCTTTGACAGAAACATATCATCTCTCCCCCGCACTTCTGGGAGTCACCGTCTCGAGCGCCCTGGCGGGTACAGTTCTCGCGGCAATCACAGCGGGCATTCCCGGACAGAAATTTGGCCGTCGTGACAGCCTTCGCGCCATGGCCATTTTCTATGTCATCTCCGCGGTGGGATGCGCCTTTGCCTGGAGCTGGCCCGCGTTGATCGTATTCCGCTTTATTGGCGGCGTCGGGATTGGCGGGTCGTCCGTGCTGGGGCCGATGTACATTGCCGAAATCGCGCCAACAGAATGGCGCGGACGCCTGGTTGGATTTTTCCAGGTGAATATTGTCGTCGGGATTTTGCTAGCCTATGTGTCGAACTTTGCGATCGGCAGTCTGCATTTCGGCGCACATACATGGCGTTGGCAGCTTGGCATCTCCGGCGTTCCAGCCGTATTTTTTCTGATCGCTCTGTTCGGCATTCCGCGCAGCCCACGATGGCTAGCCACCCAGGCGAAGCTGAGAGAGGCGCTTGATGTGTTGCGCCTGACTGGCATTCCGAACCCGGAAAAAGAACTTGAGGAGATTGTCGCCTCCATCCATCTGGAGCGGTCCGTGTCCGCCGAGCCGCTGTTCTCAAAGAAGTACCGGCTGCCCGTTTTCCTCGCCATCACCGTGGGCATGTTCTGCCAGTTATCGGGCATCAACGCGATTCTCTACTACTTGAATGACATCTTTGCCCTTGCGGGAGCGTCCCAGATCTCCGGCGATCTGCAGGCCATCGCTGTGGGAGCGACAAACCTGGTGGCGACATTGCTGGCAATGTCTGTGATTGACAAAATTGGGCGGAAAAAGCTGCTGCTGATCGGAACCGTGGGGCTAACGGCGTGCCTGACGGCGATCTCGATAGTCTTCTTCACCCGCAGCCATCTTGATTGGCTGGTCTGGCTGCTAATGGCCTATATCGCCTGCTTTGCCGTATCGCAGGGAGCCGTCGTCTGGGTGTACATCAGCGAAGTGTTTCCCACCAGCGTCCGGTCCAAAGGCCAGAGCCTGGGCAGTTCTTCGCATTGGGTGACGAATGCCGTGATCTCTCTGGTGTTTCCTTTAATGGCCATGTCCTCCGGCGCGTACCCATTTATATTTTTTGCCGCGATGATGGTGATCGACTTTTTCCTGGTGCTGTACTACTACCCAGAAACCAACGGCATCTCTCTGGAACAGATGCAGCACCGCTTCGGCATCGATTAGCAATCAAGTTTTTCTTACAAGGACCAATTATGAAACGCCCCGTTTTGATTTCTGCTTGCCAAGCTTCGGGTTTAGGTTGTTTGCGTCGAGAAAAAGGAATAGGCAGACTCGCTGGCGGTGGAGAGAGTCTCCAGCGAACTGCTCTCCAGGACCGAATTCCCTGCTAACAGGAAAATTTATGAATTTGGCCCATAATTTCGGTGGAAGAATCGCTCTATTGCCCAGAATCCAGGCGAGTTCTGAGCCACGAACGGGTTTTGAGGGACACAACTGAACCGGGAATTATCAACCCGGTTGCTGGGAACGCCATTTCCCTCTTACCGAATAATTGCCTCGATACATTTGTACCTGGGCCTCTGTTTTAGGCGAGGCCTCTGAATTTTGAGAGCTGTAAAGCTAGAGGGCATTTGCTCCAGCGTAGTGTTGATTCCAGGCGTCTATTACATGCGTATCGATAAACAGACCAACAAACGGTGACACGACATCTCTTGCTATTGCGCGCGGTTGGCCTTTGCTCGTGAGAAGATCTGGACCCATGGACTGATCGCCGGGAGTCGTGATGTCCCAGGTGTAGGGTTGTACACCGCCGCTGGCCGCGAGCGTCTGCGTGAAGGGCACACCTGCTCCCGCACCCTGCAATCCTGTGGTATCGATCGTCAGCAACGTACTCGGGACCTTAATGGTGTAATTCTGCGTCGTGGTGGCCGGCGGATTTTCGGCATCCGCGATGGACAAGGTGAAAGTGAAAGTACCAACCTTACTCGGCGTGCCGGAGATGGTTCTGGCAGCGGCGTTCAGCGTCAACCCGGGGGCAAGCTGCCGGCGGTGATCGTTGTCGTATAGGGCGGCAACCCGTGTCGTCGTGACCCGTCCGAATCCAAAAGTCTCAACATCGGGTATGATGCCGCAGGTAAATTGCAAGACACGAGAAGTCAAAGGCCGTTGCCTGTTACCGCGCTGCGATTTGCTGGGCAAAGCTGGCGTCCGGCTGACACGGGTGTGTCGGCATCGTCGAAGCTATTCCCCACTAGGTTCCATTGCTCCCGACGAATACAGGCGGGCAAGCCAAAGCAAAGTTTTCATCCGTGAGGTTTATGATGGGCTCTTATGTCACGCGCCTGGGCGCTGATTCAGTGGAGTGCGACGGATACCTCCGCGATTGCTGCTCGCAACGTTCAAAGAAAGTACGGAGGGAAACGAGATGAAGCAGTTAGTGATCGCGGGCCTGTTTCTGGGTCTTGCGGCAACCCAGGGAAATGCGCAGATTAATGCAGGCGGGCAGAAGCCAGAGGCCAGCTTGCCTTTCAATGTGACGCAGGTCACGACCTTGGATCTTCCCTGGCGGATTG
>JBDTBI010000279.1:0-4182 GCA_039924215.1 Acidobacteriaceae bacterium | reverse complement strand
CCTGCGTCCGTAGAACCACCAGCCCAGACCGAGGCTGAGAAAGACGATCAGGGACGACGTGATCATCACGGTCAACAAACCGGGTTCCAGGAACGCAGCAAAATGCAGGCTGGTTCGGGTGCCGTTGAGCAGCGACTGGAACCATGGCCACGCAGGGGTGCCGATGAGCCCAAGAAACGTGGCGAATGCGGCCAGAATAACCAGAGGGATCGTCATGACGGCGGCACTTTCATGCGGGTGATGAGCCGCGGCATGGCCCGCGTTTGTCGAATCCGAGGCATGGGAGACGTTTTCCGGTAACCGCAGGCTGCCTGCAAATACGTAGTAGACCTGCCGCATCATATAAAAGGCCGTCAGCAGAGCGCCGAACGCACCCAGATAAAAGGGCACCCTGGAAATGCTCCAGATGCTGGCCGCATGCAGGATTTCATCCTTGCTCCAGAAGCCGGAAAACAGCGGGAATCCACACAGCGCCAGCATTCCCGCCGCGTAGGTCAGGAATGTGATGGGCATGAGTTTTCCAAGGCCGCCCATGCGGCGGACGTCCTGCTCGCCGCCGCAACCATGAATGACGGAGCCAGCGCCCAGGAACAGCAGAGATTTGAAAAAGGCGTGGGTGATCAGATGGAATATTCCTACGGCCACGCCTCCAACCCCCAGACCAATCATCATGTAGCCCAGCTGCGAAATGGTGGAGTAGGCAAGGATGCGCTTGATGTCGTAGTGCGCGACCGCAATCAGCGCAGCGAAGACAGCGGTAATGGCGCCCACCCAGGTGACAACGATCAACGCAGTGGTCGGGGTGTGGGCCAGCGCTGTTCCAGCATGGACGCTCATCAGGGGATACACGCGTGCGATCAGGAAGACGCCTGCGGCAACCATGGTTGCGGCGTGGATCAACGCGCTTACGGGCGTGGGGCCCTCCATGGCGTCTGGCAGCCAGACGTGCAAGGGAACCTGACTGGACTTTCCGGCAGCACCGCAGAAGAAGAGCAGCCCGATGCCCGTCGAGGCGGCCATACCCAGAGTGGTTATATGCGCGACCAAGCCGGCGAGGGCCGTGTGTTCCAGGCATCCAGCACCGTTGTCGTAGAACAGCAGGGTGCCGGTCTGCGCGTACAGCCAGACCATGCCGAGAAAGAATGCGAGATCGCCAAGACGCGTGACGATGAATGCTTTTTTCCCCGCTGCCGCAGCCTCCGGCTTGTCATACCAGAAGCCGATGAGCAGGTAGGAGGTGAGACCGACAATCTCCCAACACATGAAGAACAGGAGCAGGCTGTTGGCGATGACGAGGCCCAGCATGGCGCCGCCAAAGAGGGCCATGAAGCAGAAGAAGCGGGTGAAGTTGTGGTCGTGCTTCATGTAGCCGACGCTGTAGATGAAAATCAGCATGCTGACGAGCGACACCATCACCAACATGAGGGCGGTCAGCGGATCCAGTATCCAGCCTAGCCGCAGCCACTCATTGCCAAATTGAAACCAGCGGAAGTTGACGACCTGCCTTGTTGCTTCCCCGAGGCTGTTGAGCCAAAGCACATGGGCCAATGCCCAAACGGAAAGGAGGAAGGAGACCCCCATGGAGCCGATGGCAAGCGCAGCAGCAAACCTGCGATTGCGCTGTTTCACCAATGCACTGATCCCGGCTGCCAGGAACGGCAGGGTGGGTATCAGCCAAAGATATTGGACAATCCAAGTCATGCAGTCTCAATCAAACGTTGATCATCGATTTCAAAACTGCGAGTGTTCCTCGCAGAGGAAAGTCTGGAGAATTCAAATTGGCTACGAAAGCGAAAGTTTGTCCATCCCTGCTCTGCCTTAACGCTCAGCCTTACAGCTCAGCCTTTCATCGAATTCATCGTGGATACATCGGTTGTCCTGCGGTGCTTGTAGACGGCCAGGATAATGCCGAGGCCGACCGCCGCCTCCGCGGCTGCAATGCTGATCGAAAAAATTGCAAACATGATGCCGGTCAATGCTTCCGGGTGCGGCCCGTACCGCCAGAAGGCAAGAAAATTTAGATTCGCTGCGTTCAGCATCAGCTCAATGCCAATCAACACCAGAATCGCGCTGCGGCGTGTCAGCGCGCCCGCCAAGCCGATGGAAAAGATAAGTGCGGACAAGAGCAGATAACTGGTCAGAGAGCTCATGGCGTCCTCCGCTTTTCCTGCATGGCAAGGACGACGGCACCGATCAGCGCAGCGGTTAACAGCAGTCCCATAATTTCCAACGGCAAAACATATTGGTGCATCAGCGCGTCTCCGATGGGACGGACCGCAGCCTCTGTTTGTGGCGGCAGGATTCTCGATGACAAGTTACTGGCACAAATTGCCCAGGCCAGAATCGCAAATACCCCAGCGGCAACCAGACTGCCTACGGTCCAGAAGGAAGAGAAGATCGGGTGCAGGCCGGGGCCCGCACCCCGCGTCATCATGATGACGAAGACGGCGAGAATTGCAACGGCACCTACGTACACCAGAATTTGCACAAAGCCGACGAACTGCGCGCCCAGTTGCAGGTACAGCGCGGCCAGGCCGGCAAAGCTCAGCGTAAGGGCCAGGACGCAATGGATCAGATTGCGCAAGGTCATTGCTGCAACGGTTCCGACAACGGTGAGCACGGCAAGGATGAGGAAGGGGACAGTCATCAGCTATTGGGGCTTTGCTCTCCTAAATTTGTATGGTTCAACTAGAATGCAACGGTTTCCCCATCGCGAGGTTGACGCTGCGTTTGGTTTAATCGGCAAAACGATATTTTCGCACTTCGGTTGATTTCTGTTGCTTGAGGCTACCGATGAGCAGGATACACGGAGCAATCAACAGAACGGAGCACAGGACCCAGCGCCCGAGTCCAGACGGCATAAAATGCCATACCCCGGCGACGAAAATGTTGATCAGCGTCATCGGCAGCATGAACTGCCAGGCAAAGTTCATCAACTGGTCCATGCGCAGGCGCGGCAGCGTGCCGCGAATCCAGATGAACACGGCAATCAACACCATCAGCTTTGCAAAAAACCAGAGATACGAAGGAATCCATGTCAGGAACGAAAACGGCGCGGCCCATCCGCCCAGAAACAGCGTAATTGCCATGGCGCTGGTGGCGAACATGCCGAGATATTCGCCCAGGAAAAAGAGCGCGAACTTGAAACCGGAATATTCAATGTAATAGCCCGCGATGATTTCCGATTCGCCTTCCGGCAGATCGAATGGCGAGCGATTGGATTCCGCGGTGGCGGCGATCATGAAAAGAATAAACCCGGCGAATCCCCAGGGCCTGAACAGAAACCAGTGCGGCCAGACGCCGGAGTAGCGGGCCTGCATGTCGACAATGGACACCGTGGAGAGAGAGCCGGCAGCCATGAGAATGACGACCGAGGCCAGCACCAGCGGCACCTCATAACTGATCATCTGCGCAATGGCGCGCATGGCCCCTAAAAGAGAATATTTATTGCGGCTCGACCAGCCGGCCATGAAGACCGCCAGCTCCACCAGAGAGCCGACCGCAAAAAAATACAGCACACCCGCGTTCAGGTTGACGAGCACCATATTGCGGCCGATGGGCAGAACCGCATACGCCAGGAAGGCCGCGATGACCAGCAACACCGGCGCCAGGAAATGCACGATCTGGTCCGCGCCGTGGGGAACAATATCTTCCTTGGTCAGGGATTTCACGCCGTCCGCGATGGGCTGGAAGAATCCGAACGGGCCGACGCGATTCGGTCCGTAACGGTTCTGCATTCTTCCCAGGCCTTTGCGCTCCAAAACGGTGGTGATGGCAAACAGCAGCGCGAACACGACCAGGATGGCGATGACCGAGATAATCGCCGAGACCGCGGGCCGCGCTGCAGCCGGAAGACCCCCGAGAAGCCAGTGCAGGAATATCACAAATATCTGGTCGATATGGCTGACAGCTTCAGACATCCCGATTCTCCGTATTCGGAAAAGATTGCAGGCCGGTTCGCGCACACCAACACACTTTTGTTGCAAGCTCGAGTTGGATCCACGTCCGTATCATTCCCCGGAGGACTCCTTGGCAGGCGGGACAGGTGCGGTCGCCCGGGCAGGCGTGGCTGGCGGAGCAGTTACGCTTGCAGCGGCCTTTGCCTCCGCGGCCTGGCGGGCCTTTGCTGCTACCTTGGCCCGTTCTTCGGCCAGCGCCTCATCGACGCCTGTCGCCTCGGTG
>JBDTBI010000278.1:0-5084 GCA_039924215.1 Acidobacteriaceae bacterium | reverse complement strand
GGGGTTGATCTGGGCCCACCAAAACGGAGCATCATAATTTTGAACGTCCGGCACCGCAACCCTGCGTGTTCCCTGGGGAAGTTTTGCGGCGCGAGCGACAGGGCACAGCATTGCCCAGGCTACGACTGCAGCTGCAATGCAAGGCAGATATCTTCTTTGAGACATTGGAATGCTCCTATTCGTTGTGTTCACGATCTCGGTTTCGCCATCGGCCGGGACTCAATTGTCCATATATCTGAGTTTTGCACGATTGGATGTAAACATCGCGACTTTTAGAACCGATTTTCATCTCCCTCTCAATTCTCAGTCACCTGTGTGCTTCTCGAGAAGTTCCTGATTTCAATCCTGCCGCCGTAACGCTAGCGAGCCGCACTGCGGATTTCGAAACTTGCATCTCTTCGCAGCTCCGTTATCCTGAAACAGAAGTCAGTCAAACCCACGTCATGACATTGGACCGCCTCCGTATCGTGCTTGTGTCCACGCGCAACCCTCTCAATATCGGTGCTGCGGCGCGCGCCATGTGCAACTTCGGATTTCAGAACCTGAGAGTCGTCCATCCCTACGACGCAGCATTTCGCGAGGCCCGCTCCGCCGTAGGCACCTCGGCTTTGCTGGCGCGTGCGGAAGAATTCGAAACCGTCGCCGATGCGGTAGCGGATTGCACCCTTGTTGTCGGCACCACAGCGATAGGACATCGACACATTCAGCACCCACTTAAAGTATTGAAGACTGGAGCATGCTCGATTGTGGAAGAGCTGAACGGCCCACCAGACGATCCTCGTCGAGTCGCAATTGTATTCGGCTCGGAAAAGTTCGGCCTGTCGAATGAGGATATCGCTCACTGCCATTGGCTGATGCACATCCCGACAAGCGCGGAACAAAAGTCCATGAACCTGGGTCAGGCAGTAGCGATCTGCCTGTATGAACTCGTGCGGGAGACAGGCGGTGCTCCCACCTCTTCCGCCCCCACCTCCGCACCTGCGGAAGAAGTTGAGCGCGTCACCGCGATGCTGCTCGAGGCACTGCATACCAGCGATTACATCGGCGCACAATCCGCTGATACAAAAGAGGACGATATCCGTCGTCTGGTGCGGCGCATGCAGCTGTCGAAAGAAGATGCATCCAACTGGCTCGGCATGCTGCGCCAGATGCTGTGGAAACTACGGGCAAAACATTAGGCCCGTTTGCTCGCTGCTCGGATCTTGGTTCGCCAGCGCATCCCAACGTAAATCGGGACTCCGGTGGCAACAATCGCCAAACCCGGCCAGGTTGTTGCGGGGCGATAGATGAACAGCACCACCAGAATTACGCTGGCGCCTGCAATATAAATCAACGGCAACCAGGGATAACCCCAGACGCGATACGGCCGCTTGGCATGCGGACGCGTTCTACGCAGTCGAAGTACGCCCGCGATGGTCAAAATATAAAAGATCAAAGCGGCGGAAATCACGTAGTCCAGCAAATTGCTGTACAGGTTGCCATATTGTCCGGTTAACGGATTCCAGGTGCGCGGCAGTACAAGCAGGACGGTCCAGATACCCTGAATCGCCAGTCCCCATCCCGGAACGCGCGCACGATTCAACCTACCCGCCCGCTGGAAAAAGAGTCCATCATGCGCCATTGCGTAATACACGCGCGCGCCAGCCAGAGTCATCGCATTGACCGTACCGAAGGTAGAAATCATAATCGCGATGGCCATTAACGCAGCGCCCGCGTAAGGAAAGATGCTCTGCAGCGCTGCGGTCGCCACACGATCCGCGGGTGCATGCTGCATCGCGGTCAACGGCAGCGTCAGAAGATACGCCAGGTTCGCCAGCAAATAGAGCGCGATCACAGAGGAGGTGCCAATGCCGAGGGCCAGCGGCAAGTTGCGAGACGGCTGCCTGACTTCGGCTGCGACAAACGTGATGTCGTGCCACGCATCAGCGGAGAACAACGACCCGGACTGCGCAATGCAGACCGCCAGGAACAGTCCCAGCGCAGTTGAAGCATCCATCCCTCTGGCAAATGGAATTGGATGACGCACAGCCCAGAAGTGGTGGAAATTTTCCGCAAGTGCCGCGTGCTGGATACCGATTGTGCAGCCCAGGACCACCAGCGCAATCAACGCGCCAATCTTCGCCACTGTGAATACGTTCTGCAGCATGCGTCCATAATTCAGCCCAAGCGTGTTGGCGAACGTCAACGCGACAATGATGGCAATCGCCACCAGCTGCGTCGTGGATAGAGAAAGCGAGTAACTGCCGAAAATATGTTGCGGGGCCAGCAGGTAATGGTTTTCTGCAATCGACGGAAACAGGACTCCGGCAAATCGCGCAAAGGCAATGGCAACCGCGGCGATCGTGCCGGTCTGGATCACTGTCCACAGGGTCCAACCATAGAGGAAGCCCACAACGGGAGAAAACGCTTCCCGCAGGTACACGTACATGCCGCCGGCTTCCGGCATCATCGCCGCCAACTCTCCATAGGTCAGCCCGGCAGTCACGGTCAGTACACCGGTTACGGCCCACGCCACCAGCAGCCACCCTGGGCTGGCAATCAGGCGAGCCATCTCCGCGGGGACAATAAAGATGCCGGAGCCGACCATGATGCCGACGACGATCATCGTCGAGTCGAACAGCCCCAGACCGCGCGCGAAATGGCGCGATTCGGATTCCTCTTGCTCGTCGGCAGGCGGGTTCAGAGTCATGTGCGCATCATGGAATTCGTTCTATACTCAGGCCACTGCCTGCTTTGCGGAATTGTATCGAATCGCCGGCATCCATAACCCTGAATCGTACAAATTGCGATTTTGCAAATTGCGGTAATTTACCCGAAACTTCTCGCAGGAGAATCTTGTGCTCTTTTTAGGGATCGATGTCGGGACCGGCGGAACCAGGGCCGTGCTGATCAATGCTTCGGGCAAAGTGGTGGCTTCGCGCGATGCGGAACACGCGCCGTTTCAGTCCGCATTTCCAGGCTGGGCAGAACAGGATCCGGAGGACTGGTGGCGCGCGACGCAGCAGTCCATCCGCGCTGTGCTGGCCGCTGCCGCCTGCAAGCCTGCCGATATCGCCGCCATCGGCCTTACCGGCCAGATGCATGGCGCTGTGCTGCTCGATGTCGAAGGGAACGTTCTTCGGCCTTCGCTCATCTGGTGCGATACGCGCAGCGCACCGCAGTGCGATTGGCTCCATGCCAAACTCGGTCGCGAGCGCGTCATTGAACTCACCTGCAATCCCGCGCTCCCTAACTTTACCCTGACAAAAATTCTCTGGGTCCGCGAGCATGAGCCGCAGGTCTTCGCGCGCATTGCCCACATTCTGTGCCCGAAGGACTATATTCGATTCCGCTTGAGCGGCGTCTACGCCATGGATGTTCAGGAAGCGTCCGGCACTTTACTGCTCGACGTAACGCATCGTCGCTGGTCGCAATCGATGGCCGAAGCCTCCGGCGTTCCCATGGAGTGGCTGCCGCAGCTATTTGAATCGGCGGAGATATGCGCCAATCTTAGCGGTCCCGCCGCAGCCGAGACCGGCCTCCAGGCAGGGACGCCGATTGTGGCCGGTGCGGGCGATCAGGGGGTGGGAGCGGTTGGGATGGGCATTCTAAAACCTGGCTCGGTCAGCGCAACCATCGGCACTTCAGGCGTCGTGTTTGCCGCGACCGACCAGCCGGTACGCGATCCGTTGGGCCGCCTCCATACGTTCTGCCACGCCGTCGCCGGACGCTGGCACGTGATGGGCGTCACCCAGGCGGCTGGGCTTTCCCTGCGCTGGTTTCGAGATGCGATCAGCGCGGGTGCGCAGGGGGCACCTGCATCGTACGAACAGTTGATGGCACTCGCCGCGAGCGCTCCCGCGGGAAGCGACGGCGTTTTCTGGGCACCTTATCTTTTTGGAGAGCGGACACCGCATCTCGATCCAGAAGTCCGCGCCGCATTTGTCGGGCTCAGTGCATCCCACGGCCAGGCGCACTTGGTGCGGGCAGTCCTGGAAGGCGTGGCCTACAGCCTGCGCGACACATTTACTTTGTTTGGCGAGTTGGGCATTCCTGTGCGCGGCGTGCGCCTGGGTGGAGGAGGAGCGCGCGGCGCACTCTGGCGGCAGATTCAGGCGGATGTTTACGGCCGCTCCGTGGAACTTCTCGTCGCGGAAGAAGGCGCGGCCTATGGCGCTGCGCTGCTTGCGGCGGTTGGCGTAGGCGCATGGCCCGATGTGGACACTGCCTGCGAGTCCTCTATTCGCGTGGCGGAAACCATCCAGCCGGATGCGGACGCTCGCAACGTCTACGAACACGGCTACCAGATCTATCGCAAGCTGTATCCCGCGCTCGCCAGCCTGCGAAGCTGAGCTAGAATTCACAGTTGGCGTAGGCATTTTTCGGGGAGTTATTCTGAACGACGCGTAGCGGAGTGAAGAATCCAGACGATGTTCGTCAGGCACCTCATGTCTACCCGCATTCTTTGCCGATGTGACGGGGCACACAGAGAGAAAGCGATGTCACTACGTTCTACGGTTCGTCAGCGAAGTACCGTTGGAAGCACTTTAGAAATTCCAATAAAACACACTGTCGCCTCCAAAGCGAGCATGACACCAATCATAGGACCGAGAGGCCATCTGAAGAGAGGAGCTTTCGTCGCCCTAAATTTCCATAGCCCCACTATGAGCGCCACAATCACAGCGACAGCAGAAGAAGAAATCAGTAGAAGCTGATCTCGTGGATACATGCCTGGAACCATCGATGCGTAAGAGCAGGCCAGAAATATGAGGGTGGCAAAGGAAGATGACATCCAGTAGGAATGTCTCTGAAATCGCTCTGCTCGTTCTTCGTTGTTCATATTCCCCTACAATCAGTTGCCCGAGTGCTCTCTGTCTCGCTGCTGAGGCATGGGTTGTGCATCATTCGCAACCGCTCCATTCTTCCACACAAATAACAAACCGCATACAGCCTTCCCTTCCGGAAAGACTGCATGCGACGATCTTCACAGTATATTTCCTTCGATTCAGCTCAACCTGCATTAGCGTGAGTCGCTACTGACGTGCGAATCCGCTCGCTTTGCACGGGCTTCTTCGACTGCTGCCTGTGCCGCCGCAAGGCGCGCC
>JBDTBI010000277.1:0-5718 GCA_039924215.1 Acidobacteriaceae bacterium | reverse complement strand
CGCGCTAGCCTGTCCATCGAATGGGCTACAAGCGTATCCCCTGCACGAACGTGATGAAGAGCGGCCTGGAGTTGCGGCCGGTTTGTATCCTTGCCGGATGCCTTATCGGTGAATACTTCGTCCAGGTCAATCCCGTCGAGTTGGCGCTCGGCGTTCTGATCAAGCGAACTCACGCGGATGTAACCGATTCTTTGGCGGGTCATGGATCTCTTTCCTGATAAATGTCAGGATAGATTCCATGACCTCCGTGATTTGCAGTCAATAAAAAACTTTATTGATCCTAAACTGACAAAAATGTGTCAAGTATGATTGTCAGGTTTTTGTATACCTCAGATTGGCAGGGTTGGCGCCACTGAATTATCACGGGGGCGCTACAACAATTACCGGATGAAGTAGTACAGCTCGTGGATCTTCTGGTCGTCTCCGACGTAGGCGATATGCTCGACGTTATCCGAGGTGGTGTACCAGCTAGTGGGATTGGTCCCCGCCGCCACCGGCACCACTGGGCCCGGGGCGTTGCTGGGCCGGTTGTACAGCCAACCCCCACTGCCGCCGATGAAGTAGTACAGCTCGTGGATCTTCTGGTCGTCTCCGACGTAGGCGATATGCTCGACGTTATCCGAGGTGGTGTACCAGCTAGTGGGATTGGTCCCCGCCGCCACCGGCACCGCTGGGCCCGGGGCGTTGCTGGGCCGGTTGTGCAGCCAACCTCTCAGGGGCCATGGGTCGTCCGGGTTCGCTCCAGGAATTGACGCTGTAAGGTTTGGGGGAAACGCCTCATCAAGGAGAAACTTAAAGAACGGGAACGGATTGCCGCCGTCGCCAGTGAGGTTCCGATACACGCCTTGCAGAGGTGCGGTAGCATTCAGGTTGCCATTGGTGAAGCCCGGAGCCGCAGCGATGATCTCTTCGATCGTAAAACTGAGCCGGTGGAAAAGGTAGTAAATAAATAGGATCGAGCATCCCGTACCCGGCCCGTTTCCCGGGTAAGGCAGCGTCGAATTCACGTAGTCGAAGCGTGACCCAAAATCGGTCACCGATTTGTCCGGATTGGTCACTTTGCGGGTCGAATTCGGATCCGATGCGGGAAGGGAGCTGTTCAGCCAACCGTTGGCTGTGAAGTCGGTATATGGCCCGGTAATCCTCTGGAGGAGTTCGAATTGCTGTGTCAGGAAAAGCGAAAGCGCCTCGCCGCAGCTATTCTCGTTGTCGGCTCCCGGGCCCGGCAGGAACCCCCAGCCCTTGCCCTGGCCGTGCATGAAGCTCTCGGTAACTTCCGAAACCAGAAGGGACCGCAGCTCATCCGGATTGTTGGATCTGGGCTTCAGGCGGATATCACCATTGTTGTTTGCGCCACCCGTTAGGCGCGTCACAAAGACTCGCCTCGACGGTAAGGACGGCGTCACGTCCGTGAACCATTCCGCCATGATGGCGTAATCAACCTCGACCTTCGGGATACCGACCTCGGGCTTCTGGATCAGTGCTTCGATACGCCTAGGCTCAATCCCTTTGGCCTGCAACGTGCTGTCATAGAAGAATCTGTAGTGCGTCGTAGCCCCGCCGTTCGTCAGGCCCGTCGTCACGAACCACTGCGCATATAGGACAACGTTGGCCGCAGGCATGCTAAGTGGAGCAACCTGCGGCCAGCCGTAGATGGCGCCGTTGCCGTCGAACTGGGTGTTCCAATAGGCGAATACAGCTCCGGTCTTCGTCAAGCTGCCTTCCAGCACCGGCAGCACGTTGACCATGTTGCCGGCATTGTAGCTTTTTGGGTCGACGGGTACTGAACCACCGTCGCTGCCGTTGCCATTGTATGTCACCGTGAACGCCATGACGCTTCCCCCTTATTCCGACATGCCCTGATGCCAGAGTTCGTTGCACTAATTTCTGAGAAAAACATCGCCGTCGATGTCGTCCGGCCTATAGTTAATTCTCACGCCTTCGACCACCTTCTGAAGTCCACTCGATCTCGTCCAAACATTCCGGTATCAACAGCACATAATCAATCAGACCAAGGGAAGAGTTCTGGCTTATCTCATTTTAAATATAGACGATAGTTAAAAGAAAACAAGATCGATAACTCAATAGATTTTGGAATTATTTGTACCTGACGCAAAAACTAGCCGAGATCAAAGACCCCGTGAAGCGGGATGTATTTCTGCACGCGTGGCACACGGCTCCGCCGACTCTTGGGGGCACGTCAACCTCTTGGGCGAGTATGATTTGTCAGACGAGCGGCAGCGGAATTCCATCGAAATCCAGCTCCCAAAATTCACCGATTAAACAGGCCTTCTATTTTGGAGCGGCGAAATGCCAAGAATTGCTTATCGATCCGGCGGTTACGGAAAAACCTATGAGAGTTTACGTACTTCTGTTGGAATTTAACCAGTATAAAACGAACATCTCTACTTTGCAGAAAAGCGGACATTTCTATTTGGGGTTGACAGGATGGGATGGAAAACGACAACCCCGCCGCCTCCCGCACCGCAACCGCTCCGGCTGCTGGCGCACCAGCTACCCCGGCCACGCCTATTCGGGACCGCGTTGATAGTATCGTGGACTCCCTGATCTACAATTTTCAGGACCGCTTCAAGCCACTCAAGGATATCCAGAAGCGCGCGGGTCCTGTGCCCGAAGCACCATCAGGGAGAACGGATAAGCTCGACGCTGATTCAAGATATTACACATATCGCCAGTCCCATCCAAAGGCGCATCCCGGTGGAACAGCAACTGCCCGACACCGAGACGATGGTCTACTTGCAGGAACACGCGTTACGGGAGCGTCACGGCAAAGGCCCGCTGCGCAGTGCCATCGTGACGGTGCTGCCTTGAGCCACGGCGTGTCCGGCCGCTGGAGATTGGCTGAATACCCAGGAGTGGGCCGTGTTTGGCCCCGTGAACTTTGGCACGAGTCCCGCATCGTGGACGAGCTTCGCTGCGGCGGCAGGTCGCAGTTCGAAGACGTCAGGTACGATCGACCGCAGATCAGGAGCCATGGTCACACGCACCGTCATTCCTCCTTCGATCGTCTGATATACGCTTACCGTGAATCCTTCGGCCGAATTGTCGTATGTCTGTCCTACGCCTAAGGGGCCGCCCATGAATAAAGTCTCCTGTAGGTCGTCGTGCGTCTGGTACACGATGACGCCTTCCCCCGGCAGCCCACGGAATTCAAGCCCTCCCCCAAGCTGCGGCGCAAATCCCCGTTCATAGACATCACTGCGCAGACGCGCTTCTGCCATGAACACATTGCCACTACGAGTCGAGCGAATGCGAACCGCGGCGAAACGACCCGGTGGCGGAGGGATGATCGAGAGGGATTGCAGATCGTAGTTCTGCTCACCGCCGTTGTGATTGGCAATGTCGGTTGCGGCCAACCATCCTGGCCTCAGCTTGAGGTGAGCGCAGGAGTGGGTGCCCGCATTGTAGGTCATATTGTCCCAGTCGCCCATTTTGATTCCATTTGCCTTGTAGAGATCCGGCCAGCCCACCATGGCGTGCAGTAATTCCATTGCCCAGACGCCGGTAATTTGCCGCCTTTTGATGGAGAGGATGTCGTACATCGCGACACGGGAAACGGCGACGACTCCGTTTTGTCCAACATCTTCGAAGAAACCAATACGATTCGAGTCTCCGTCAGCCCATGGAATCACGCAAAGAACGTAAGGGCAATCGTGGCCAGAAGGTAGCGACTGCCACGCCGCCTCAATCACGCTTGGCCCGTTAGAGAACGCGTGAGGAAACTGCTGCACGTTTAGAATCGCCTGCCCGTAGGACAATGCGTTGATGTAGGCGCGTAACGAACGGTCAATGCCGGTGATGGGATCGGGATCATAAAGCACCCGACTCATTACTAGGTAGTCCCAGTCCGGAGGCGGCGGCCCGTCGAACTGCGCGTTAAATGTTGGCACAACCGCGATTTTTTGGATGCCCAGCCAGGGTACTGTCATGATATGGCTCCTTTAACAATCTACAAGAGACGCGAAACGGTAGCGGGATGAACGTTGAATATCTGGCAGCATCCGGTGTAGTCTTCTGTCCAGAACTGACTAGGTGCATGATCTCTTGCTGCTGACGCTTCTTGAGTTTTAGGCGCCGGTCTCCGACGCGTGCTTCCTTGGGAGAGGTGGGCATTGAAGCTGTGGTCGCCGGATGTCTTGAGATTAGTCTCCTTGCCGAATACATGTTTGCGCGCACCTTGAAAGTTGGCAGCCCGAATTAGGATAACTTCCGGTTCCATCAGTCTCTCCTACGATTCAAAACACACAGCAAAAGGCCGCGTTACCTATTTGAAATTTATTTATAGATCAAAGATAATAAATTACAAGGCGTGATTTGACGTCTGGATTGCGCCAAGGACCTCGTAATTTATCCCTCACTAGATCTAGCTCTAACGAGAGATAGAGGAAACCTTTAAAACATCTATCATTAGATATCGATCTGATTTTTGATCGGCACTCTATCGCAACATCTTTAAATCTTGTGGGGGGTTAATGATCATTGGCTATGCCAGAACCTCGACCATCGATCAAATCGCCGGTTTTGAAGCGCAGTTGAGAGAACTCGGGGGGGGCTCTAATTATCCTTGTGGCCCGAAAATGAACGAATCGTTGTCGTACCCCAAGTTGATGATCTTGATCGGCCATCAAGAATATGCCACCCTCTCATCTCTCGTCATACACAAGTTTCGAGCATAGCTCATTGGAGCATGACCATGACCACTATAAATCTAGAGGGTAGCGGGTCCGTTCAACAAAACGATTCTATGACCGGGCGCATAAAGACATACATGAATCTCTCTCCGCATCACCTCCTTGCCGCAAGTCGTTCGGTAGGTCGTGTACGCCAAATTGAAAAAGAATATGAATTCCAACCCCTTGGCCCCTTCTGGGAAGAGATATTGCATAACGCGCTGGGCATAGCCACGCTCACAGTTGCTTCGCTAGAGTGCTATGCGAACGAACTATACTTTGAAAACACGATATTCCCGCCAACATTGAATCCTATTGCAACAACGATGGCTGCGCCTATGGTCGAAAAGGAGACAGTCCTTTTTAAGTTTGAGTTTGCGCTGGCGCTGAATTCGGGAAAGCGCTTGTCCCATGGAGAACCGTCAGTTCAAAACGTCGCCGCTCTTATCAAGCTTCGCAATTCAGTGTTGCACTTTCGTCCGGAGTGGTTTGACGAGCAAGATAAGCATGACAAGTTATCTAGGCTGCTCATCCACAAGTTCGAGCTATCGCGCTTTCTTCCTGGCGAACCCGTTTTCCCCCGTGCCTGGGCTTCTGGTTCATTTGCGGTATGGGCGTTAGAGTCTACAGTAAGTTTTCTTGATTACTTTTACGCGGAGGCAGCTATTCTCAGCCCACTAGATAAGCTGCGCAAACGATTATCAGAGTATGCGGGAACTGATATTTTAACGAGTCATGCGGCCACCGATACTCTTTAGATGCTTAATCCAACAACCGCAGAAACGGACGTGCAGCGATATCAAAGAGGATGAGGTTTATACTAACCCCTTTAAGCAAGAAAGTTGGCCCATTGACCCCTATATCTGGCACCTACACACACTCTGAAATCCGTATGGATATTATAGATTAGGCCCAATAAAGTATAAATTTTTCTTGAGTTCCGTGATCAGACACGTTTAGGGTTTTGCTCCAGCATCGCCATATGATCGTTTGCGGCCTATTGGCTACTTCCAGGATCGCCGGGTTC
>JBDTBI010000276.1:0-5823 GCA_039924215.1 Acidobacteriaceae bacterium | reverse complement strand
GATGTTATTACCGGTGAGCTGGGCCTGCGCGCCCGTTGTTGTCGAGCACACGTCACCAATGGGAGATGGATCGGAAATATTCGTGAATGTGCCATCTCCTCCGGGGATAATGCTATTCCCGGCGTTGATCTGGTCCGTCACGCCATTGTTCTGGCCGGAGATTAAATTGATGGCGCCCGGCGTCGATGGCCCAAAGGTCGTTCCATAGGAGTTGTCGTTCAGCGCATATCGCTGCGCATAATTCCACAACGCCGTCACCGTATTGCCGTCGTAATATCCCATCACCAGACCCTTCGTCTGAAAGGCATATTGCGGTGGAGCGGCCATTTTCATGCTGCCGAGTCTTTTTTGCACTGCGGGCGAACCTTGCCGCCCGGTATATCGAGGGAAGGAATCCATCAGCCCCGCATGGAATGCACGCTGCTCCGGTGTATAGGCGTGGGACTCATCCGAGGTTGCCGCCTGCGACCGGTCCAGTCGAAACGGGTTCGTCGCATCCTTCCCATTGACGGCAACGTTGAAGAAATTTGGGTTTCGCTTTAGCAGAGTGGTCGTCAACCCGTTTATCGTTGGCGTATTCTGATCAGGTACGAATGTCGGCTCGTTCGGCGGATTCAAGGCGTGCGGATACGTCCCGAAATAGTGATCGAAGGAGATATTCTCTCCAAAAATCACAACCACGTGCTGGATCGGCGTCGTTGTGCTGGGTGCGGCAGACGTATCTTGTGCTCTGGCGGCGGGAAGGCCGATGCATCCCGCAATCAAGAGAATTCCGGCGAAATAATAGAAGCAGCGCTTTTTCATTGGTATCCCAGATTTAGTTTTCTTTGCGAGACATTGAAGTCTATCACTAGCGGCGTGAGTTCCGATGCCCATGTATCCGTATCGCGCCAGCCTACTTTCTACTAAAATAGTACATAGCAGGCGGCTGGGCGATCGCTGCCGGTGAGCTCAAAAAGCTTGCCTGGAGAGGAAAGTCCGAACTCCGCAGGGCAGTGTGCCGGATAACGTCCGGGACCGGAGCGTCAAGGCTTCGGGACGGCAAGTGCCACAGAGAAGATACCGCCGTGTCCGCAAGGATGCGGTAAGGGTGAAAAGGTGCGGTAAGAGCGCACCGCTCCGGCTGTAAAGCAGGAGGCATGGTAAACCCCACACGGAGCAAGACCAAATAGGCGGGAAGCTGACTCGGCGCAAGTCGAAGCAGCGCGTGCTGGCCCGGCGCGCCAAACCCGCGGGTAGGTCGCTATGAGTGTCCGCAGTAATGCGGCGCCTAGAGGAATGATCGTCCTCGACAAAATTCGGCTTATAGGCCGCCTGCTGAATTCCTACTCTACAAAATGATCGAAGATCAGGTTCAGCGATTCCGACAGGGTCGGATGCGAGAAGATTCCCTGCTGCAGTACTGGGTAGGGAAGCTGACCCATCATCGCCAGTTGCACCATCGCGGCCATTTCGCCGCCTTCCATGCCCAGGATCGCAGCCCCCAAAATCTGCTTGGAATTCGAATCGACAACGATCTTCATGTGTCCTCGCGTTTCGCCAAATTCCAGCGCTCGTGCCACGAAGGCCATCGGCATTTTAGCTACGCGAATTTTTTTCCCCTGCGCACGCGCTTCTTTTTCCGTGAGCCCGATGCGGCCCAATTGCGGATCGATGAAGACGGTGTAAGGAAGGATGCGCCCTTCAATCGTGGCCTGCTTGTTCTCCAGAAGATTGCCACGCAGAACACGATAGTCATCATAGGAAATGTGGGTGAACGCCGGGCCGCCCTTCACGTCGCCGATCGCGTACACGTCGGCGACATTCGTTTCCAGGCGCTCGTTCACGCGCACAAATCCTTGGTCGTCGGTTTCAATTCCAGCCGCTGGAAGATCGAGATCCTCGGTGTTCGGCGTGCGTCCGATGGCTACCAGCAGATGCGTTCCTTCGAGCGTCTGCCGTTTGCCTCCTACTTGCAACTCCAGAGCGATCTTGCCGGCATCTCCGCGCGCATGGGTCGTTTCGGCATGTAGCAGGACGTCGATTCCGTCCTCACGCAAAATCTTCGTGACTTCTTCGGCAATGTCCACATCTTCCTGGGCAAGCAATTGCACTCCGGATTGCACAATCGTCACCCGACTGCCAAAACGGCGAAACATTTGTGCGAATTCCAGACCGATATAGCCGCCGCCCAGTACCAGAAGATGCTCTGGAACCTGATCCAGCTCCATGATGGAAGCGTTATCCAGTACGTTGGGCAATGAGCCTACTGTCTCAAATCCGGCGATGGAAGGCACCGCTGGGCGCGTTCCCGTGTCGATAAAAATCTTGTCTGCCGTCAGAGTAAGCAGCCTTCCGTCGTTCTCCTTTACGGAAAGCGATTTTGGGCCAGTGAACGTGGCATCTCCGTAGGTCAAGTCCAGGCTTTCTGTCTTGAGCAGCGCTTTTTCACTGCCGGTACGAAATTGCATCACAATTTCGCGCTTGCGCTGGCGAACTTTACCCATGTCTGTACCGGCGAGACTGGCGCGAATGCCGAACTCATGTGCTCGACTGGCCATGTATGCGACGCGGGCGCTGCCCACCATTGTTTTTGTTGGTGTGCAGCCAAAGTTTACGCAACTGCCACCCACATACTGTCGCTCAATCAGCGCAGTTCGCCATCCGGCGTTGGCAAGCGCCTTCGACAAGGGCGTGCCGCCCTGTCCGGAGCCGATAAGAATTGCGTCGTAGTGACGAGTTGTTGTTTCCGGAGGCATATTTTTCCTTGGAAGTTGAATTTAGCGGTCTGGCAGCACGCTATCAGTACGAAAGCAGAACGGCGCGCGAAATCACCAGGATGCTGCCGACGATTGCGACTGCGTCCTCGATGAGTGCCACCGGAATATCATGCCAGTGGAATGCGCGCACCCATCCCCGTCGAATCTCATACCCGAGCAAGGCACCGACGATCGCGCACACCAGACCAATCACAGCACACGTCGGCACGTTCGCGCCCCAGGCCTGCCCGCTGATTACGCCGCAAAGAAATCCGAAGATTACACGTCCGGTCATTCCCGGCGGTTTCAGGCGGCTCGGGGTCGAAGGTAGCTTATCTAAAACCAGCTCTGCCAGGGCAAGAATCGTCAGGATGATAACGGCAGCCCAGGTGTGCAGAAAGTGAAGCGGGCTGCCCGGAATATGCATGAAGCGGAAATGTAACATCCAGGCCAAAACAGTGAGCGGTGTAAAGGTTCGCAGCCCCGTCAATCCTCCCAGGCAAGCGGCTACCAGAAGCACCGGCAAAATACTCTCCGACATGTGCACCTCCGCACAAGTTTCAAAGATTCCAATGCGCGTTCGGGGTATTCCGCACACCGGTTTTCTCTTTGGACTGAATTGTATCGAGGATTTATAAAACCGATATGCCTGAATTTTTCAGACGGCGTGCGATTCGCCGTTCCGGTGCGGTTCCCCTATCGCCCTCCTCGTAACTTTGTTGAGGAGGGACTTTCTACCGGGCCCCCGCGCTTACAGGTTGCCGCAGCCAGCCATAAAGAGGGAAGTGTTCCGCCATGTCCAGCACCTGGGCGCGAATCTTTGCCAGCCGCGCGGCATCCGTGCGGTTTTCCAGGGCCTCGATAATCCAGCGGCCAATGATCCGCATCTCCGCTTCGCCCATGCCACGGGTCGTCAGCGCCGGCGTTCCCACACGGATGCCGCTTGGTTTCAGCGGAGGATTGGTATCGAATGGAATCGCATTCTTGTTGACGGTAATCCCCGCCTCGCCCAGGGCCTTTTCCGCCTCGCTGCCGAACATGCCTTTGGAAAATACATCCACCAGCATCAGATGCGTGTCGGTGCCGCCTGAAACCACCCGATACCCTTCAGCCATCAAGGATTCCGCCAGCGCCTTCGCATTCGACACAACCTGCTGCGCATACACCTTGAAGTCCGGCTGCAGCGCTTCCTTGAGCGCGACTGCCTTGGCCGCAATGATATGCATCAGCGGGCCTCCCTGCTGGCCAGGGAAGACGCTGCGATCTACCGCCGCCGCCAGGTCCTGTATGCAGAGGATCATTCCGGCGCGAGGGCCACGCAACGTTTTGTGCGTGGTCGTGGTTACAATGTGCGCGTGCGGTACCGGCGATGGATGCACTTCCCCGGCAACCAGGCCGGCAAAATGCGCCATATCGATGACCAGAAACGCGCCCACCTTATCGGCAATCTGCCTCATCCGGGGAAAGTCAAATGTCCGCGGATAGGCGCTGCCACCGCCGATGATCATCTTCGGCTTTTCGCGAACGGCAATCTCTTCCAGTTCGTCATAATCGATGACCTCGGTATCCTTGCGGACGCCATAGCTCACCACCCGATACAGCTTGCCGGAAAAATTCAGCCTGTGCCCATGGGTCAGGTGGCCGCCATGCGCCAGGTCAAGCCCAAGGATCGTGTCGCCGGGTTGGATGATGGCCATGTATGCGGCGGCGTTTGCCTGCGAACCGGAGTGCGGCTGCACGTTCGCGTGTTCCGCGCCGAACAACTTCTTGGCCCGGTCCCGCGCCAGGTTCTCCACCACATCGGCATATTCGCAGCCGCCGTAATAGCGCTTGCCGGGGTAGCCTTCGGCATATTTATTGGTAAAAACGGTGCCTGCGGCCTCCAGCACCGCCTCGCTGACAAAGTTCTCCGAGGCAATCATCTCCAGGCCGTCATGCTGACGCTGGATCTCGTGCTGAATGGCGGCGGAAAGTTCAGGATCGGACTGGGCGAGCGGAATCTGCATGCGGTCGGTTGGCATAGTGAAATTCTAACGCACTCACGCTGCTGGATTGGCGCTCGTCTACTCGGTCGAAAACTGGAATTGCGTGATGGAATGAAATGTCTGTCCCGGCTTCAGTTCCGTTGACGGAAAGCCTGGCCGGTTGGGGGAATCAGGGAAATGCTGGGTCTCAAGGCAGAAGGCATCATTTTTTTCATACACATGCCCATGCTTGCCATGCACCGTTCCGTCCAACTGGTTCCCGGAATAGAATTGCACTCCCGGTTGCGTCGTTTCCACGACCAGGACGCGCCCACTCTTCGGGTCCAATGCCCGAGCCGCTTCATGCAGCGTGGAACTGTTTCCGCTGAGGTCTAATACATAATTTTCGTCATACCCCTTTCCAAACCGGAGCTGGTCATTGTCCTCACCGATTCGCTTGCCAATGGCGGTGGGCTTGCGGAAGTCGAACGGCGTACCCGCAACCGGCGCAAGCTGCCCGGTGGGGATCAGTCCCGCATTGACGGGAGTGTACCGGTCAGCTGGAATCGTAACCACCTGGTGCAGAATATCCCCCTGGCCTTCTCCTGCCAGATTGAAGTAGCTGTGATTCGTCAGATTCAAAACCGTGTCCGCATTCGTCGTCGCGGAGTATTCAAGCTGCAACGTGTGCGGCGCGACCAACGTGTACCGTACCTTGGCGGTTAGCGTTCCGGGGTAGCCCTGATCGCCGTTCTGGCTGACCAGCGTAAATTCCACTCCGTTCGGAATGACATGGGCCGTCCACACCCGACTGTCGAACCCGACTGTTCCGCCATGCAGCGAGTTGTCACCGTTATTTTTCGGCAGATCATATCGCTTGCCGTTCAGAACAAATGTGGCGTGGCCGATGCGATTCTCATAGCGCCCCACAATCGCCCCGAAGTAAGGATTCTTGGTCAGGTATGGCGCCAGAGAGTCAAAGCCCAGCACCACGTCGACAACCTTGCCGTTGCGATCGGGGACTTCCAGCGAGACAATGCGCGCGCCATAGTTCATCACGCGGACCTTCATCGCGCCCTGTTGCAGTGTGAAAATATTGATGGTTGTTCCATCCGGCGTGG
>JBDTBI010000275.1:0-4081 GCA_039924215.1 Acidobacteriaceae bacterium | reverse complement strand
GAGACCCAGTGTACTGGATGACAAGCACAAACCTTCCATTCCAGACATCCAAATTGTTGGTCATTCCGGCCTCTCGGCCTGTGGAGCGAACGCTGAGAATGAACTCCCGGATTTCACAACCTGCGGTTGTCCTGCCGCAGTTGCGATTCATTCTGGCACGGGTCGCCCTGCGCTGCAGGCCGCCGCCCTTGCCCAAGTCGGAAATGACGGTACACTTCTCCTATGGAAGTGCTCACCACCAGCTTGCCTGGCGTCCTCCGTTTGCGTCCACGGCTATTTAAGGATGATCGCGGCTGGTTTGCCGAAACTTGGAATGAGGCAACCTTTCACGAAGCTGGCCTTCCCTCCCGATTTGTCCAGGACAACCAGTCTCGCTCTCGTCAAAACGTCTTGCGAGGATTGCATGTTCAACTACAAAAGCCTCAGGGCAAACTGGTGCGTGCTGTTGCCGGCCGCATCTTCGACGTTGCCGTCGATGTTCGCCGGGCTTCTCCCCACTTCGGCAATTGGGTCGGAGTAGAGTTGAATGCCGACGTGCCCGAAATGCTCTGGATCCCACCCGGCTTCGCTCACGGTTTTCTAGTACTGTCCGAAGTTGCCGATGTCTTCTACAAAACCACCGAATTTTATTCTCCGGCGTCCGAGCGCACCATCCTTTGGCGTGATCCGGCTCTGGGCATTGCCTGGCCCCTGAACGCCGAACCCATTGTCGCAGCGAAAGATACAGCTGGAACGACCCTCGACCAAACCGATCTGCCAAATTCCTGATGAGCTTTGCGAAGTGGGCGATTCATCGGATTCCGCGATCCGGATTGAAGGCAAGAGGCGCATCTGCGCACACGTCACTACCATCGCTTTCAGCCCGGACCATGCGCATTCATTAGGAGCACAACGGCGGTTGTAGCGCTTTCGGCAAATCTACGACTCCGCTTGTAACAGGTCCTCGTGGGTCACGTGCTCGCCGAGTTGCAGCACTGTCGCAACCAGGACCCCGACGTCAGACGAAAGCGTCGCCTTTTTCATGTAGTCGGAGTCCAGCCTTGATTTGAGCGGCACGATGCATTCCTGATAAAAGCTCTCAAGGCTCCCTGCCGGCACATTGCACAGAATACGCGCTTCGTGGCGAAACGCGAGGGTTGCAGCCCCCGTGACTCCTGGGCGACATGCCATTGGTGCGAGATCATGACTGGGCAATTTTGGACGTGGGCCTACGAGGCTCATTTCTCCTCGTAAGACGTTATAAAGCTGAGGAAATTCATCCAACTTGAAACGGCGCAGAACATGGCCTATCGGTGTGATCCTCGGGTCACCAGTGGCCGTATGGCCAGGGCCCATCGCCTCAGAATTCTCCACCATGGTGCGAAATTTATAAATCGTAAATAGCTCGCCCCGCTGTCCTGCCCTGCGCTGGCGAAAAATGATTGGGCCAGGAGAGGTCAAGCGAATGATGATTGCAATGATTCCCAAAATTGGTGAAAGGAGGACCAGCGCCGGGATAACGCACGCCAGATCAAAAACTCGCTTCCAACCAGAGTCGGACCAGGGACTGAGTCCAGTTGGATGCCCGGCGTCATCGCTAACAGCGAATGAGCGCTCAGCAAGAACAGATTCTGAAGCCGCGGGGAAGTAAATTTCTGTACTCAAGTTTGCGCTCTCCAACAATATCCAACGGCTGTCGCCTCTACTTGACCACTGTTAATTAGGACGTAAATCCGGCAACCGGGAGATCCATCACCACAGACTGGTGAACGTTCTGTTACTAGGATTCAATTCATCATTGAAAGGTGTTTTACATCTTGAAAATCTCCGCAAAAATCAGGAATCGAAGATAAGTTTAGACTTCCAAACTCTGCGTTTGTGCTGATGGCTTTCTGATACGAATATACCAAGGGCATGGACAACAGTCCCAAAAATCGCGCTATTGAATGAGAAATTTTGCCGAAATGAAACTAGGAAGTACTGTTCCGGAAATATGCCGTTCCGCCACAAAAGGATGTCTCGCCATCCGAAAGGCAACATGCTGAGCCGCCTCGATATTTCACCGAATTTTGGTTTTTGGGGCTGCCCTCCACGGGCCGCTTCTTGGGTGTCAATTTCGACGACGGATTCGCAACGTTCGCCGCAATTCGGTGACCTTTGGAGCCAGTTCCGGATCTTGCATCGCGTGTCTATAAGCTGACTGCAGCATCACCCAAAAACTGGACAATATCGCTCCCAGGATCAAGGCCAGCAAGGTAAGCAGAGTCCGCGGAGGCCAAGAACGCCTATCCGGCACCGACGCCTTGTCGACCACTTGGATTATCTGGCCCTGTCTGGCTTCATCGACCTTGGCCATTTCATACTGTTTCGTCATAAATTCAAAAAGCGTTTCCTGATAGCGGACGTCGCGCGTACGGCGGAGATATTCCAGACTGACCGCCGGTACCTGCGATGTTGGCGTTAATACATTCCCTGCCAAGGAACCGGCTCCTGGGTGCCCTTTCTCAAAATCCGTCAACTGAGCTCGCAATCCTGCGATCTGAGATTGCAACGTGATGACTGCTGGATTCTGATCTGTGGCGGAGGTACGAAGGGCACCCAACTCCACCTCGCTGGCGGAAATCTGGGCCCGCAGCTGCATGATCGTCGCAATGACAGCCGCTGCCTGTCCGCGCGGCTGGATCATTCCGGTCTTCTTTTCAGTTTCTTCCAAGGCAACTTCGGCGTCGGTCAACTTGCTTTTCGTTTGTGCCACTTGCTGCCCAAAAAACTGCCTTCGCTGTGCCGCAGAAGTCACCGCCAGATGGGACATCAGGTCATGCAACCCCGCGATATACCCATTTGCCATGGCTGCGGCCCGCTTGGCATCATGGTCCTCCACAGAGACGCTGATCAAAGAGCTCTTTTCCGCCAGTATCTTCGTGTTGGACTTCAATTGCTTGCGAGCATCGCTCAACCTTTTCTTCTTGTAAATGCGCATAAGGTCAAAGCGCCGGATGATTCCGTCCACCACGCTGTCACTTTCTAGGAGGCCGACATATAAATCGTCCGGATTCTTAAGCCCTAACATGCTGGCAGCACCGCCGCCGCCGCCAGTCAAAGCTGCCAAGCCACCGACTTGCGACAACATCGCCATTGCGGAGCTTTCTTCTTTTTGCGGGGGCAACATAGTCGTGGTTGCGGTGAAGGTTACGGGGAGAACAACGACCACGATTGCCGTAAGCAGGGCGGCAATGAAGCTAACCAGAAAGATGAACCGCCTTCGCGCTCCCAGAACCAGGGCAAGATCCAGCAGATCCATAGAATCATCAGGATCGGAGGCAATTCCCCGCGAAGTTGCCCCGGAGTCTGCTGGCTTCGTCACGACCCGTTCCGCGTTCGCATCTGTCGGCATCATGGCCATACGAATATCCCTACAGACCGAGAACGGTGAGAGCTGCGATTCCCAGGCCAAACTGGGAAAATACCGACGACCAGTCCGTTAGCCCTCGTAGAAATGAGGTTTTGTCAACATTAGCGGGCACCACGACCGTGTCTCCGGGATAAGCGAACTTGCCGTCGAATCTACGCGTGAACAAACTTCCTCCTGCTGTTTCCTTGCTGATAATGGATCCATCCGCGCGGATCACAAACTCGTGGCGTTTATCGGCGTTTCGTGTGGGTCCGCCCGAAATCTTCAGATAATCCCGAATCCGTCCCCCCGATTGATAGAGGAAAGAGTTCTGGTCGTAGACTGCTCCGATGACACTCACGGTCGCAGGCATGGCGGGAACGATAAATTGATCGCCGTCTTGCAAAGCCAAATTTGGCAAAGCATCCACTCCTCGGCTGCCGGGGGATAGATTCAGGACAATTCGCCCGGTCGCACGCATTTTCCGCAAAGTTGCAATAAACTCCCGCTGGCTTTGCAGACTCGACCCCAGCGCTGCTGCACCAGTGGGGCTTACAATTGAGCCCTTCGCATTGGCTGCTGAGATCTGAATCGTGCGCTCCATCGACTTTACAAACTCATCCAGCCTGGCCTGCTGCTGGTGCTGTGTTGATTCCCGCAAAAACTCCGAACCGTAGAGATAGGCTTTGGATGTCAGCCCTCCCGCGTGCT
>JBDTBI010000274.1:0-2504 GCA_039924215.1 Acidobacteriaceae bacterium | reverse complement strand
CCTTATCCAGTGCACCATGGACTACGAGACCCCCCAGCAGATGAAGCTGCACCAGGACATCACCGTCTCCCTGTACGCCCCTCGCAAGCCCCACAATGACGACCAGTACAACCGCATGGACTCCACGGCCCTCGTCGTCGACCTCGTCGCCAACGCCACCGTCTACCTCTGCGGCCCCGTCTTCTCCTACAACACCGGTTCAAACTGCGATCGCTACGCGCTCCAGAACGCCCGGGGTATCTGCTGGCGCAACTTCGAGGGCGCCTACCGCTGCCAAACCATGGCCCCTCTGCCCCCCAACGTCACCCGCAACCAACCCGCACCCACCACCTTCTAGGAACTTGTTGAAAAATGCTTGGAGCAGTAGTTTGGAGGTCAGATTTGGGGATGCATTCCGGTCATCAGACCGGCTATCGGTCGCATCTGCGGCATTCTCGCGAGACACCAATCCACATGAATCGGTTCGAGTTACTTTTTCAAAAAGTTCCTTAGGATCGGGGTCTGCTGCTTGCTCCTCTCGATGCTGCCATGTCCGATTTGGCCACAGCAGAAAATCGGCGGCCCTAATCGTATAGAAACACCGGAGGCCTTTGTCCAGGAATTTTATAATTGGTATGTATCCATAGCGCTGAACGATAATGCTGGTCCAGCTTGGAATAGTGCCCTAAAGTCCAGGAAGTGTGCATTTAATCCCGAGCTTTTTCGAGCACTCAAGGAAGACTCCGATGCACAAGCCAAAGCCAGCGACCTAGTAGGCTTGGATTTCGACCCTTTTCTAAACTCTCAAGATCCTTGTGAAAGCTATCAGGTTGGCAGCAGCACTCAAAAGGGAAGTGAATATCAGGTAGACGTTTATGCTAACTGTTCCGGCAAGAAGACCGACGTACCTTCTGTAGTAGCGGTGCTTGTGTGCAAAGGCGGCAAATGGCGATTCATGAACTTTGAGTATCCGGACGGCGGGGATTTGCTGAGTAATCTGAGGGTATTAAGAGATGATCGCAGGAAGTCTCATGGTTCAAAACCGAAAGCGGCAAACTGAACAATGTTGAACAGACAGTATGGATTTAGATCCTATTTTTATGGCTGACACAGTATCCAGCACGAACAGCACCGCTCCCATCACCACCATTGCCAGCGTCGGGCAGCATGAAGACAAAATCGTTACCTTGCAGGGCTGGCTGTACAACCTGCGTGAAAGCGGCAAGCTGCTGTTTCCCATCTTCCGCGACGGCACCGGCACGGTGCAGGGCATCGTTCTCAAATCGGCTGTGTCGCCGGAGGTTTTCGAACGCATCAAGACGCTGACCCATGAGTCGAGCGTCATCGTGCGTGGCAAGGTTCGCGCCGACACGCGCGCCCCCGGCGGCTTTGAACTGGATGTGGAAGATTTGCAAGTGGTGCATCGCGTACCCGAGGATGCGCCGTTCCCGATTTCGTTGAAAGAGCATGGCGTTGATTTCCTCATGGAGCACCGCCATCTCTGGATTCGCACGCCTCGCCAGGCTGCCATTCTGCGAATTCGCGCCGAGATCATGCGTGCGGCGGAGGAGCATTTCGACACGCACGGATTTGTCCGCACCGATCCGCCCATTCTGACCCCCGCCGCCTGCGAGGGCACCAGCACTCTGTTTCCTGTGAAGTATTTCGGCGACGAGGCTTATCTGACGCAGAGCGGCCAGCTTTACATCGAAGCCACTGCCATGGCGCTGGGCAAGGTCTATTCTTTCGGGCCCACTTTTCGTGCGGAAAAGTCGAAGACTCGCCGCCATCTCACCGAGTTCTGGATGATCGAGCCGGAGGTCGCGTTTGCCGGCCTCGACGACATCATGTCGTTGGCGGAAGAATTCCTGAGCCACATTGTGCTGCGTGTTTTGGAGAACCGTGCCGCCGACCTGAAAGTGATCGGTCGCGACGTGACGCTGTTGGAGTGTATTCGGCCACCGTTCCCGCGCCTCAGTTATGACGAGGCCGCCAAGATGCTCGGCGAAGCCTTCGCAGCCGGCAAGATCGAGCAGAAATTTGAATACGGAGATGATTTTGGCTCGCCGGACGAGACCTATCTCTCCTCGCAGTTCGACCGGCCCGTCATGGTGCATCGTTATCCGGCTGCGACCAAGGCCTTCTACATGGAGCCTGACCCGGAGAACGAAAAACTCGCGCTCTGCGTGGATGTGCTGGCGCCGGAAGGCTATGGCGAAATCATCGGCGGTTCACAGCGCATCGCTTCCTACGATTTGCTGAAGCAGCGCATCGAAGAACTCGGCCTGCCGCTGGATTCATTTCAGTGGTATCTCGATCTGCGCCGCTACGGCTCCGTGCCGCATGCGGGTTTCGGCATGGGGATTGAACGCGCCGTGGCGTGGATCTGCGGGCTGGATCATGTGCGTGAAACCATCCCGTTTGCCCGCACCCTGAATCGCATCTATCCGTAATTGGAGCCCGTCGTCGATGCGATGCGTAGCGGCGACCTGAAACCATAGGCGCACGCCCGTCGTTTGCAGCCA
>JBDTBI010000273.1:0-3530 GCA_039924215.1 Acidobacteriaceae bacterium | reverse complement strand
CCTGGGAGCCCAGAACTATCGCAGTCTGGCCCAGGCGAACCGCATCCGGAAGGTGCCCATCCTCGCACCACGCGGCAAAATTTATGACCGTTACGGGCGTCTGATTGTCGATAATTATCCTTCTGTCACCTGTTTTCTGGTCCCGGAACAAGCGCACGATCTGCAGGCAGACGTGCCGCTCATTGCCCAGGGGCTCCACATGGACCCCGACCAGTTGCGTGCCGTGCTGCAGCGCTATAAGCATCAGCCGAAGTATCAGCCCATCCCCTTGCTGCAGGACATTACTCCGGATGAGCAGGCGTTTATCGCAGCCCACGCCAATGAGCTTCCTGAACTGGAAACGATTGAGGAGGAGCGGCGGCTTTACCCCAGTAATGGATTTCTGGCGCACCTGATCGGCTACGTGGGCGAAGTATCCGAGAACATGCTGGAGAACGATCCGCGCTATGCCTTTTACCAGCCAGGGGATGTCGTCGGTCGAGCCGGAGTGGAGCAATCCTACGATTCCATCCTGCGCGGTCAGGATGGCTCTCGCGACGTCATCGTTGACAGTCGCGGTCGCGAACTAGGCGCGCTTGGCATTGAGCCCGCGGTTCCCGGCAAACCTCTCAAGCTGACCATCGATCTCGACGTCCAGAAAGCCGCCGAGGAAGCGATGGGGCAGAGGGAGGGCGCTGTGGTCGCCATCGATCCGCACACTGGCGGAATTCTCGCCATGGTCAGCCGGCCAACTTTCGACCCGAACCAATTCGCCGTTCGCATCCACCGGAAAGAGTGGGATGCACTTATCACCAATCCGGAACATCCGCTGATGAACAAAGCGATCCAGGCCATGTCGCCGCCGGGTTCGACGTTCAAGATCATCATGACCCTCGCCGGCCTCCAGGAGGACATCGCGCAGAACCTGAAAGTCAACTGCCAGGGTGGCGCAAACTTTTATGGCCACTTCTACGCTTGCGATCGTCACCACGGTGAAGTGGATATTCAGAATGCTCTGCCCTATTCCTGCGACACGTATTACTACACTCTGGCGGTGAAGCTCGGCATTGACACGATCGCGAAATATGCCCACGAAGTCGGTATCGGATTAAAAACCGGCATCGACCTTCCCGGTGAAGTCGCGGGTATCATGCCTTCCACGGAATGGGCGCGGCGCAACTTCCATCGCAAGTGGTACGCGGGAGAAACCGTATCTGTCGGAATCGGTCAGGGCGCTGTCGCCGTCACTCCCATTCAATTGGCTCGCGCCGTCGCGGGTATTGCTTCTGGCGGCATCTTCCATCGTCCGCGGGTTGTCTTCCCCAGCGAATTATCTCCGAACCTCCGCCAGGCCATTCTCGATACGTATCCTGGCTCCGGTGACAAGACCATCCCCCTAACCCCCGCCAACTGGGAAATTATTACCGACGACATGGCTAACGTGACGCAGTCTCCGAGCGGAACCGCTTATGGGACGGCGCATCTCAACAACATCGATTTTGCAGGCAAGACCGGAACCGCGCAGGTCGTCAACCACAGCTTCGGAGCAAAGAAGGTATCCTCCGTCATCAGCGAACGCGCCAACGCATGGTTCGTTGGAGTGACTCCTCGCCGCAATCCCGATATTGTCGTTGTCGTCTTCTGGCAGCATGGCGGCTGGGGAAACTTTTCCGCTCCCATTGCCGCCAGAGTGATCGAAGCCTTTGTCGACAAGCAGAGGCGTCTGGCAAATAATCTTCCGGAGACCGGCAGTCCAGCCAAAACGGAGGAAAATGATTCTTCCTCCGCGCTTCCCCCCACTCAGGAGGAGAAGACAATTCCCGCAGCAGACCGGAAGCAAAAAACCACAGGCAGTCTCCGTGCAATTCCGCCTGCAAGTCCGTCTGCAAGTCAATCCGCAAAGGAAATGGTCGCGAAGGAAATGGCGGCTCTTTGGACGGTGCCAGAGCAGGGCGTGGAGAACGCTGCTGGAAAGCAGATCCCCAGCCGCGTCGCACGCCTGTTCCCGATGCCGGATGGAACTGCGCTGCACGCCGGAACCTTTTTGCTCCCGTTACAAAAACCAGGGCCGACCACGCGGTTCCCCCGCGCGAAGGCACGAGCGTTTTCCGGTTCGCATCACCCCAGCCCATCGAAGTTGAAGACAGGGATGTAACCTATGCGCCGCTCTCTTACCTTCCGCGATTTCGACTGGACCCTGCTGATTTTTGTTCTGGCGCTGTCTGTTATCAGCGTGCTGGAAATTTATAGTGCAACCTTGCACACCCAGTTCCGCCATTTCGACCAAAAGCAGATTCTCTGGTTCTCCGCCGGTTTGGTCTGCATGTTTGTCCTGTCGCTGATCGACTACCATATCATGCTTGACATTGCGATCTGGGCGTACGGCATCTGCCTGCTCTCTCTGGTTGCCGTCCTTGCCGTCGGCACAAAAGTGATGGGTGGGCGGCGCTGGATTAGCCTGCCGGGCGGTATTCACTTCCAGCCCTCGGAATGGGTGAAGCTGGTTCTCATCGTCGTGCTGGCACGGTTTTTTGCCAACCTCAGTGGCCGCGATCTTACCTGGAAGGACATCTTCAAGGCCATGGTTATCGTCGGCGTGCCGATGCTGCTTGTCCTGAAGCAGCCGGATCTTGGCACCGCGCTGACCTATGCGCCGGTGCTGCTGGTAGGCCTGTTTTTGGGAGGCATCAAATTCAAACAAGCGGCGATTCTCTGCCTGGCGGCCGGGCTGGCCATCATTCCCGCCTGGTACAAGGTGCTGAAACCGTATCAGAAGCAACGCCTCACCAGTTTCATGCAGCCGGAGAATGACCCTCGCGGCAGCGGCTATCAGATTCGGCAGTCTCTCATTGCGGTAGGATCCGGGGGCATCTGGGGCCAGGGGGCGGAGCACGGAAGCCAGACTCAGGGCGACTTTCTTCCCATTCCCTATACGGACTTTATTTTCGCGGCGTTTTGTGAAGAACATGGGCTGGCGGGGGCCCTTGTGGTCCTGATGTTATACTTTTTGCTATTGATGCGTTTAGTACAAAACGCTCAAACAGCCGCTGACCTCCCCGGCACATTGATTATTATGGGGGTCGTGGCCGTCCTGATTTTTCAGATCGCGGTCAATGTGGGCATGGTGATCGGCTTTATGCCTGTTACCGGTATTCCCTTGCCCCTAATGAGTTATGGCGGTTCGTCGGTGCTGTTTACGTTTTTGGCGCTTGGCATCGTAATGAACATACGCATGAGCCGCTTTGTAAATTAGCTGTATGGCAGGCGCCAAGTTGGCTGTGCCAGATATTTTCGTTCGCGCATGCGGGCCACATCGGAAAGATGGATGGCTGGGATGCGGCAAGAAGTTTTTCTCGGTTAGGCAGATTCCAACCGAGACCAGGCAGGTTCGATCGAATGCACGCATTGAGAAACGTAGCTGGACTGGAAACGGCCCCACCCATTCCCGGGGAAGTAGCGGCCACAAAGTCCTTCCGTGCAGTTCTTTCACGTAGCAGTCAAGATTCTTCGCTTTCACCGCCATTCCGCTCCCGCGGGAGATCTATATTTTC
>JBDTBI010000272.1:0-7414 GCA_039924215.1 Acidobacteriaceae bacterium | reverse complement strand
TCTCAGCTACTAGCCGAGGGCCTGCTTGAAACAAGCCCTGGTGGAGGAATCGTCGTCACGCGGCTGACCCGTCAAGCGATCGTGGATCTCTATGAGCTGCGAGAAGCGTTGGAGGTGTTCGCAGTAAGCCGGGCAACACAGAACGCCCTGTTGCCAGCCGATCACGAACGAGTGGAAAGCTTTATCAATGAAACTCGGGTCTTGCTGGACGAGTTGGCAGCTACCGGGAAAAATGAGCTGAATGCGGATCAGATGCGGCGATTCAGCATCTCGGATCTCAGCTTTCATTCCTTTCTCATCAGAATGGCGGCAAATGTGCGTATTCTCAAAGTCGTCAATGAAACCAGGCTCATGATCCGAATTTTTGGTATTCGCAGGAGCGGACACAAACGCGATGAACTCGAAAATATTTACAAGCTTCATCGAGAAATCCTGCAGGCGGTGATCGAAAAAGATGCCCGGCGTGCACAGGAACTTCTCGCTAAACACATTCAGGCGAGTGCCCGTGAACGGCTTGAGGAGTTCGATCATTGGGAAAGAGAAGTGTCGCTTGCAAGCATCGATGTGAACGGACAGCTTTTTTTCTGAACGGCTTGCTCCATAGCCTTTTTTTGCCATTTCTCGAATTTGGTTGGTTCGGGTGTATGAATCCTGTTGCCCAGCATGCACTGCATTGGGCCTGATGCCGAGCCAGCCTTACCCCCTCCAAAATCGATCCCAGCACAAATCTGATTTCTTCCCTTGGCTCTCTTTCAAGCCACGTCCTTCAGGCTCAACGCTTTACGCTCACGGATGATTTGCGATTGCCGCTTCTGGTGACATAAAAACTGCTACAAAAGAAACAGATGGTGATGAAGGAGATCGGCGGCGATGGATCGTAGGGCTTTTCTCAAGAGTTCGGCTATGGCTGGCGCAATGATTTCATTCTCAGGCACAAAGGCCTGGGCGAAATCTTCGGACGCTCGCATCGAGATCTTTACGCAGGAGCCAGTCGGAGAGATTTCTCCAAACATCTATGGCCAATTCACGGAACATATCGGTGGCGTAATTTACGACGGCATCTGGGTTGGGGAGAATTCAAAGATTCCCAATCGTTATGGGATTCGTGCCGAACTGATCGACAAGTTGAAGCAGATCCATGTTCCGGTAATTCGGTGGCCAGGGGGCTGCTTTGCGGACAGCTATGACTGGATGGATGGCATCGGGCCGGCCTCAAAGCGTCCGACACGAACCAATTTTTGGGAAGTCGATCCTGATGCGAAGCGATTGCACGAGAAAGGTCCGCAAATCTTTGAGTCCAATCAGTTCGGAACAAATGAGTTCATGCGCTTCTGCAAACTGAGTGGAGCGAAACCGTATCTTGCTGCGAATGTGCGCAGCCTTCCCGCGCTGAGTTTCGACCGGTGGGTAGAATATTGCAATTCTCCGGCGGGCAGCACCACTCTTGCTGCGATGCGGGCTGCTTCGGGATTTCCAGCGCCATTCGACGTGCGGTATTGGGGCGTCGGCAATGAGAGCTGGGGTTGTGGTGGAAACTTCACGCCGGAAGAATATGCATCGGCTTTCCGCCGCTATACAAGCTGGGTTCCACATTATGGCATCGATTTGCAGTTCATTGGCTCCGGCCCCAACGGCGGAAATCTCGATTGGACGCATCGGTTCTTTGACGAGATATATTCAAAGCCGGCATACAACAATGCGAGTTTCACAGGATGGTCTGTCCACTTCTATTCCTCCGTCACGACTCGGAACAAGGCCACAAATTGGAAACCGGAGAAGGGCGACGCCTTGCAGTTCGATTCAGTTGACTGGTATGAGCTGCTGCGCGAGTCCAGTCGAATCGAACAGATTATCCAGGATCAGTGGACTGTCATGGGACAGTACGATGTAACGCACCGGGTGAAGTTGGTGGTTGACGAGTACGGACCCTGGTACAGAGAAGGAACTGAGCTGGACCCAACCCACATCTTTGGACAGCAGATAACGATTCGCGATGCGCTGGCGACCGCGCTGACTCTGGACACCTTCAATCGCAACGCAGAGAAGGTAAGCATGGCCACTAATGCGCAGTTAATCAATAATCTGAATGCGCTATTTCTCGCCAATGAGGATCACTTCGTCGCAACACCAAATTTTTATGTTTTCGCAATGTATGCGGCACATCAGGGCGCACAGGGCCTACGCGCAGAGTTTTCTGCTCCAGACGTGGAGTTCATGCGAGGCGGTCAACCGGGACACTTGTGGGGTCTAAACGGATCGGCATCGCGGAAGGGCAATGTCGTCACTCTCACCGTGGTGAATCCTGACGTGGCAAAGCCAACTGACACTCAAATTGCCCTGCAGGGTGCAAGAATCGCGAAGGCATCTGGCACGGTTCTGGCAGCCGGCGATATACATGCACACAACACGTTCGATCGACCGGATGCCGTAAAGCCAGCTTCACTCGGCGTTTCCATCAACGGCGGCTTGCTGACTGCGAGCATCCCGCCAGGGTCAGTCAGCAAGTTTGAAATGATTACCGGATGAAATAGCTCCGAATTTGCCACCTTTCGTCTCCCTTCACCAAGGGAGGAGACAGGCTGTTATGCATAGTGCAGAAGAAGCGTTGCACGGTAATGGATCACAACGAAGGCACTGCTGTGGCGTTAGCATCGCCAATTTCTCTAAAAATCTGCCGATACAAATCTTCGCCATAGCTCGTCGGCAACGGTTCGCCTTCGACTAGGCGAAATGTCCGCCGGCCGTCGGCGAGCCTCTCCGCGCGCAGGAACAGAGCGGCATCCATCTTCGCGAGATAGAACCCCTGCGCTAAATCGAACATGTGAGTCACGTAGAACACTTTGATGCCCATCTCCAGCAGAGCACCGACAATCTGCCTGGCAATCTCCGAGCCTTCTCTTTCGTTCGTGGAAGCAAAGGATTCATTCAGCAGAACGAAGCCGTGGGGGGGTAATCGTGTTGACGATTGCACTCATCCGGTTCAGTTCCTCGTCAAGCTTTCCACTTCTCATGCCGGCATCCTCTTCCCGCTTGAAGTGCGTAAAAATGCCATCGCAGATGTTCGCCCGAAAAGACTCCGCGGGAGCGAACATGCCGCATTGCATCATGAACTGAGCTACGCCGACGCTGCGAAGCAACGTAGACTTGCCCCCTCGGTTGGCCCCAGTGATGATCACGAATGACTTGTAATCAGCAGCCATATCGTTGCCGACCACGGTACCCTCCATGCTTAAACTCAGGCAGATATCATATAGGTGTTGGCTGGAAAGCATAGGCTGCTCTGCCGGCAGCGGCTCCGGGAAGCAAATCGGCTCATGTTTCTGAGTCAATCGGTCGCGTAGGTTCAAACATCCGACATAAAATCCCAGCTCAGCTGGTCCGGTTTCTAATTTCACCGATTCCAAGCTGGGCTTAATGATCGGCTGTGTTCGACTCGGACGGTGATTTCGAAAAACGAATCACCTGAACTCGCGACATTGCGACAAGACCGTCGACTACCATTTCATCGAGAAAAGGAACCAACTTCTGGATTGCTTCCTCTTTATCAATGACGCTAACCATGATCGGAGCATCCTTTGAGAGCGACCAGATACTGCTGTGATGGATCTTTGTACTTGCTCCAAACCCTTCAATACCGCGATAAACGGTCGCACCAGCGATCCCAAGCTCTCTGCACTTCTTGACGATCGCCTCATACAGGGGCTCACCATGCCACTTATCGTCTTCTCCAAAGTGAATGCGCAACATACGTGCTTTATATTGCTCTTTCATGGCTACACCTCGCTCGTCTCCGGTGTTTGAGATTCTATATCCGCAGGTCTGCGGTACGCATACTTGATGATGTCCACATCGGACAGCACTACTAACCCTTCGGCAACCATCTGTTCCACAATCGGCAGAAAGGCACGCAACTTTTCTTCCGTATCGACCACCGAGAGCATGATCGAACTGTCGTGCGAAAGATGCAGCGGGGCATCCTTATGCATTCTGCGGTGGGCACCGTAGCCGAGAATCCCTCGATAGACTGTGACTCCTGCGAGATCGTTTGCACGCATAGCACGAACCAGAACTTCGTGAAGCGGCGTATCCCGCCATTGGTCATTTTCTCCAACGTAAATGCGCATCATCTGAGCTTTCCCCTCGATTTTCACGTGGTCAGCAACAGGAATAATCTTTGGCTTCGACAACTGTGCCGGTTTCGCAATGGTCGTTTCCTGCAGTTCGATCATCCCCGATCCAACCATCTCCTTAAGCTTGCCGAGGAGCTCGTCCACCTTCTCAGGCGTCTCAATAAACTCAATTTTTAATGGGAGGTGGTCGGAGATGGTCACTAGCGACGAGCTGTGCAGATGATGGTCGGCACCGAACCCGGCGACACCTTTCAGAACAGTCGCACCAGAGACGCCACGAAAATAGAGGAAATCGAGAATGCTTGAAGAGGTCGAAGCGCCATGGTGCGTTGAACCTTCACTCAGATAAATCGAAACCTTTACGGCTTTTCCAGCTTGTAACATATGTGCCCCTTATACGTAAAGTCCCCGCTGTGATACGAAAAATTCTGCCGCCTGACCCAACTAGCCCCACCTTGAATGACCTTGGACGAACTCATGAGACTACCCTCGCAAGCAATACTCCACACCATACGGCGAGAAGCCCAAGTACTATACTCAGCACCAAGTAAAGAGCCGTCAGAAAAAAAGCACCGCTCTGGAGGCTGGAAAATGTTTCCCATTCAAAGGTCGAGAAAGTACTATAAGCTCCGACGAAGCCAACTGGAATCAAAAACCACCATGCCGGATTCAATTCAGTCCGCCGCCCCAGAAACACCAAAGAAAAGCCAATGATCAAACAAGCCGTTATATTGACAACGAATGTCCCATAGGGAAATTTGGTTCCCATTCGGTCGGTTATGGCTGCATCAAGCGCATAACGGACAATTGCTCCAAGAGAACCTCCAAGCGCAATAAATAAATATTTCAGCACGTTCAACTTCTCCTTACTTACGCATGTTTCTCCGCAAGCTCACGATTGCTGGGGCGAGTCCCAGTTGACCAGCACCGTTACATCTTCTTCAATCTGGATAACATTGATCACTTTGTCAGATATTCCACTCATGCGATGGACCTGTACCCGATACGCATCCGCATAAGAATTCACTAAAGCTTCCAACTTCCGTACAACTTGCCTGCTCCATTGCGACAAAGCCGAGCCATAGAGGTGAAGCTCCTGCTTTAGTAAGGGGCCGATTGAGTCGTCCAAGTTCGCTTTAATTCTGGAGCGCACAACGCCTTCTCCAAGAAATTTCCAGTGACTTAAATTGATCGATTTAGGGAGCCCAGCCATTTCAAAACGCGGCACATCGCGGAGAAGCAATTCAAAATCCGCGTTGGATGGGATGTCCGTGCGGTTCAGCTCCCCGGCGACCATCTGGAGAGTCTGTATGGCATGGCCGCCGACACTGCGCAAACGCCCGATGGGCTGTTGTAAAAAGCTCCAAACCGCTTCATGAATCCATTCGGATAAATGCAGCGACTGCAGATCTTTATCGGAATTACTACGTAACCACTTGATGGCTTGACTTGCAACCGCATCCAAAACAACATCTGGCCTCTCGCAAAATTCACGAAATGTCCGATCAAGAGCCGTGCTCTGCTCACCCACTTCGCCTGTCACTACTCGTAAGGTGGATTCAATCTCGGAAGCGCCTCCAGAAACGCCCTGTTTGCTCGATAGAGCTTCGCCTCGTTTCTCGCGGTCGAGGCTACTTTCAAGGGCCGATGTAACCGCCTCGCGAAGCACACCGATCTTTCTGGCTGCCGACGCTTCCCGCAATTCCCTAGCCTGATGAAAACGCGGTGCCAGTTCTTGTTCGAAAAACTGATCGAGCATCATCAAATCGTTCGGCAATGCACTCACGGGGTGGATGACCACGTCAATGCTGAGCTCATGCTTTACGTGTTCCTGGATATAGGCGATCGCCTGATGAAGGTCTGTTGCTGTAATCAGATCCGACTTACTGAGCAGCACCAGGGCGGGGATGCCAGCCTCATAGAGAAGCCGCAGCGTGCCAATATCTTCTTCGTTCAATGTCGCTCCGGCGTCAATTAGAAGAAGGGCAAGATCGCAGGATGGAAGGTAGGCCAGTGTCTCCGCCGCTCCACGCTTTGCCAGAGAACCCAAACCCGGCGTATCGACCAGCAGAATACCCTCTTTCAGCCGGGGAGAAGGAACCTCCACGATGGCACGAACGATATTCTTCAAATTTCCAGGATTTCCACGTTCACTGACTAATTGACCCAGTTCTTCGATCGATACCGCGGCACTGCGGCCATCTCCGTAAGACACGGCGGCTCTGAGGGTGGCTCCATAGCGGAGCTTCGTCGGAACTGCGGTAATTGGATTGATGCCGACCGGCAGAACATCCGCGCCGAGAAGAGCGTTCAGGAGTGACGACTTTCCAGTGCTAACCCGTCCGAAAAGCGCAACCTCGAAACTATCTCCTTCCATACGGGCAGCGAGCGACTCAATCCTTGGCCGAAACTCGACGAGACCGTTGCGATCGGCAATTTGCTCCAACAGGCGAAGCAAGGCCACGTCGTAGCCGGTCTTTTCAAGCTGCTGGAGGCGCTTCTCAAGGTTCGTTCCGAATTCCTGCTTCAGGTAGTGCTGCATCCCATCGGCCAGGGAACGGAGTTCATGCACTACCCCATTCAGCTCATCCACGGCGTCTTCCGGAACCGCGCCGTAGCCCTTCATATACTTCGGCCTTAACTCCTCAATCGCAATATCAACAAACGTTAAATGGCTCAGCACCGCTCGCGTTGTCGGGATGTCCGGCGGATTGGGCTCCATCCTTTGCCAGGCGATGGTGCGAACCAGTTGAGACCGGATACGACGGATATAGTCATCCAGCACACGGATCTGCGCCGGACTGACATCGACGATGTGTCGCGGAAACGGGGACTGACTCGTCGCCTGATGAAGAGTATCGTCAATGTCAGAAAGCAGCTTGTCGATGTACTGACACGAGATGAGGAGGCGTCGTTGCTGATTCTCGTTCAGTTCACCAGCGTTCCGCGGCGATGTTGTATTCCGGTCTTGTTCTGGCATAATTCCTCACAACTGGCTGAGACCCTCGAAGAGTCATCTGCCCCAATGAGCGCTTAGGATGGCGTTCCATCCAGTTTGCAAAATGCGGCATCCAGCTCCTTCTGTTTTTGTGGGCCCATGCCGCGAACGGCCTTGAGTATCTCGCCTTCCACATTCGCGCAGGCTTTCAGCACGCCTTTGCCGCCATAGCGTTGTCTGTCTCCATCTCTCAACTCCCCCGCTTCATGTTTCCCAGTGGATGCAGCAGAGGGAATTTTGGCCGTTGCTTTCACTCCACTATTCAAGGTGACGGTCACGTCTAGAG
>JBDTBI010000271.1:0-3111 GCA_039924215.1 Acidobacteriaceae bacterium | reverse complement strand
CTGACCTCTCTCATCTGGAAACGTCACTGCGTCCGGAGAGCTTCCAAGACGCATCCTACGATGACACGCTTGAAAAATGCATCCAGGAAGTTCTGGAACAAGAAGCGCCGATTCTTGACAAGGTTCTCGTCGACCGCGTGGCTCGAGCGCATGGATTCAGGCGATCTGGTCGTCTGATTCGTGAGCGGGTCCTCGACATAGCCGAGCGCCGTTATCACTTTCAACTCGATCCAGAGCCGGAACGTGGGCATTTCGTGTGGCTGGCTGCGGATGATCCTGAGCGCTGGTGCGCGTATCGGGTTCCGGAGCGGGAGGAAGATGTCCGCTCGATCGAGGAACTTGCTCCCGAGGAAATCATTGCTGCCGCACAGTCGATCCAGAGCGATGATGCAGTGGTTGATATCGCGAGGATTTTCGGAGTCCGCAGGCTCTCGGCTTCGGCAAAAGGCCGGATCGTCAGAATCCTTGGAGCGGAGCCTAAGTCCTAGCCAGTTCACCAACATGGCTGAGGTCAGTGATTAGCCTGTGCTATCGGGGGTAGGGAAAAGCAACTTTCGACGGCTGTTGCGCAACTGACCCGAACGGTAGCTGATTCCAATCTACCGGGATCCCACACCTAACAACGCTCACACCGGATTCTCTTGTAAACCTCCGTCGGCGACGACCATTTCAAGATATTGAATCGCCAGTGGCTCGTTTAGGATGCCTGCAATCAGCATGGATTCCCAGTTGTTAGGTGTGCCATACGATGAGTCTAACGAGGACAATTTACGTGTCAGTGCATCCTGCGTCGTCGCACCATATTGCAACCCTTCGAGAATAATCATTGGCTCACGGGCCATATTTGCCCAGCGTTCTCCCAACGTCGCACAGATCGACGTCTTCCGAACGACGTTCTCCAAGTGCCACTTCACGGTGGTCAGCGTGGCGTTCGTCAAACTTGGGTGAGGTACGATTTCAAGAATGGGAGTTGAGTAGGGTGGGGTGAGTTTAACTATTGCAAGTCTCTGGTTCAGAAAGACATCGAAATAGGGGTGGATGGTTCTTTCGTCGGGAGCCGATCCACAATAGATATCGCCCTTCTTTCGATTGCATTGATCACAAGCAGGGATCAGGTTCGGCGAAAAGAATGCGTATGCGGGCCACGAGCTCTTGGGCAAATAATGGTCCACTGTGGCGGCGCAGGATGATCCGCAAACAGGGCAGACGCCGGGCGATAATTTGTCTCTTATATAAGCAATGAATTCCAGCGGTGCGCACTCGCTTCTGTAGTGTGCCTTCATTGCTTCGCGGAGGCTGGCCGGAAAGACGGGGTGCCATGAAGGAGCGCACCCTGGAGTTGCCAGATAGTGCTTGTAGGCTAGCGCGATGACTCCCCGAAAATGTTTCAATACAGGGTAGGAGCTCAGCGCCCTATTTCTGCTCATCGCGCTTATATTTTGGCGATCTTCAATCGAAAGTGGCGTAATTTTTTTCATACGCGTGCGCCGCCCGATCGAGGACGGGTTTATCGGGCGTCGACGACGCGTTAACACCCGCTTGCTGTGTCTTGCTGTGCTCCAGCCGGTAGATATAACCCTGCGGACCAATCCGGCGCAGATCCCGCAGGTCCGCGGCGGCAATTTCACTGCGTCGGCGTCCGCCGCTGGCGAACCCGAAGCAGAGCAGGGCGCGGTCGCGCAGTCCCTCAAGGCTGTCGTCGCAGGTGGTGAGCATAGCCTCGAGCTCCGCTAACGTGATCGCGGTCTTTTTGCGGGCACGCACGCCGCGTTTCACCGCGGCCCGGGCGGCGCGACTCAGCACCGTACGGATTGCCGGCTGCTCACAGGGATTGGCGACTTGCTTGAGCCGATGCGCGGTCGACAGCACCGCGACCCGATGGCGGACCGTCGCCAGCGTCCAGGGGCCGAGCTTGGCTTTCAGTCCGGCGGCCACTAGTGCCTGATCGACGGCCGGTGGCAATTCCCAGGCGAGTTCGCCCTCGGTGGATCGGCGCACCACGTGATCGACCACGAACTGCAGCACGGTGGCTTCGGACACCGGGAGACTGAGCTCAACGCCATAACGCGCCGCATGCCAGCCGGCCCAGTAACGCAGGGCGCTCGCATAGCTACGGGTGGTGTTCGCCGCAGCCGCTTCGGCGAGCAGTTCGCGCACCGCGTTGGCGGCCTGATTCGCCAGCTGAATGGGCAGTGTCAGACTGGAAGCCGGTTCGGCCAAGGTCGGAATTGTCGAAATATCTTTCATACTATGTAACGTATACTACACATAACGGTGCGTATCCACGATAATCATCACTTATCACGGGTACGGAAACAAGCGAGCAGGGCGCAAATCGAGGAGACATATTCATGGCCAAAGGCATCACACAAGATCAAGTCAACGCCGCGGCCGACGAATTGACCGCCGCACGCGAGAAACCCACCGTGGAACGTGTTCGCGCCCAGCTGGGTACGGGCTCGCCGAATACGGTCCTGCGCATGCTTGAAGTGTGGCGTGGCGATCTGGCCCTGCGGTTGCAGGACGTTATGCAGCTCCCCGAGATGCCTACCGAAGTCGGCCAGGCGGCCATTACTCTTTGGCGACAAGCAGTGGCGCACGCCGAAACCCTCGCCAAGGAACGTCTAACTGGTGAGGCTGTGCGTCTTGCCCAAGCCCAGGCGGCCTTAGCCGACGAGCGCATCAATTGGACAGCCGCACTTGAGAACGCACGCATTGAGACCGAAGGTGCTGTGCTCGCCAGTGGTGTTGCTCAGACACGGCTGGCGGACCAGCAACGTCTGGTCGAGCAACAGGCCAGCCAGGTCGAAGAACTCCTGCAGCAGCGTGACGATTGGCAACGGCGAGCTGAACTCTTGAGTGAGGCATGCGAAGTGCACAAAAGCAGCGTAGACGCCGAACGAAATGCTCAAACAGCGCACCTTAGGGCTGTCGAAGATAGGGCTCATTCCGAGGTAGACCGCACTCGCGAAGAAATCAAAGCTCTTCAGGCAACGTTGCGCCGTAGGGAGCGAGAGGCTTCGGACGCATCCGCACAGTTGCAGGAGGCGTTGAACGCTGCGCGGTCGGCAGAGCGTGTGGCCGCCGAACAAGCGGCTCGCGCTAGCACTC
>JBDTBI010000270.1:0-6094 GCA_039924215.1 Acidobacteriaceae bacterium | reverse complement strand
CATTGCTCCGCAGTGGTGCAAGAAAAGATGCAATTACCGTTGTCCGTGTTCCCGGTGCGTGGGAGATTCCCGCAGCCGCACGCTTCCTTGCGGGCAGCGGGCAGGTAGACGCCATCGTCACGCTGGGCGTTTTGCTGCGCGGGGAGACATCTCACTACGAGGCCATCTATAACGAAGTTTCGCATGGCATCGGGCAGTCCCAACAGGAAACCGGCGTGCCCCATTCTTTTGGTGTGCTGACCTGTGAAACGCTGGAACAGGCGTTGAACCGGGCAGGACTGAAAATGGGCAATAAGGGATTTGAAGCTGCGCTCGCTGCAATCGAGATGGTGGCGGTCAAGAAGAAAATTACAACCAATCCAGACGCAGATCACGCGGCAGGCAGGTAAAGAGTGGGTAAACGCCGCAAGTCTCGCGAAATCGCCATGCAGATGCTGTTTCAGGCTGACCTGGGCCGACAGAATGCCGAGGAAGTGCGGCGCACGTTTTGGCAGGCACGGGAAAAGATCGATCCAGACACGCAGGGTTTTGCCGAAGATATCTTTCGAGTCGCCGTGGAACGGCAGGAAGAGATCGACACCTATATCGTGACTGCGAGCAAGAATTGGCGTCTGGAGAGAATGGCCGCGGTAGACCGCAATCTGCTGCGCGCCGCCATCGCGGAAATGCTGGCGTATCCCGCGACGCCGCTGCCCATCATCATCAATGAATCGCTGGAAGTTGCGCGCATTTATTCCGCGCCGGAGTCGATTCAATTTCTGAACGGCATCCTGGATGCGGTTGCGCGTGCCTTGCCACGCACCGCCAAGCAGCTCGCGCCGCGCCGCTGAAACAGAATCGCAAGAGATTCAGAAATTCCTGAAAGCCGATCCCTGTCGTTTCCCATCGTCGTTGTAGGAGGATGAGAAACGACAATCTGCTTTCAGTCTTCGCAATCCATCGGTTTCACTTGAGAGCCTTCATTGTGTCGAAGAATTCTCAGTTTTTCTTTGCGGTAGCCGCTCCCTGGCTCGGGCGCGGGCGCGAGGCAAGGAACATGACCGGCACGGCATTGCCCTGTGTGCAGGCCAGGAACGGATTCGCCACTGCTGTCGTAGTGGTGCCGCAGGTGAGACCTGCATTGATCTGCTGTGTGTCCGTCAAGGTAGCGGTGTCGATGAGGTGAACCTGATCGTCCCTGTTCGTCGATACATAGAAGGTGTTCGTATCGGGACTAAAGGTGCCGGCAATCGGAGATCCGGCCTGACCCGTCAGGGCCACATTGACGACGCTTGGAGCGGTGGCCTGTCCGGCTGGGCAAGATTCGCCGTTGGTTCCATTTATCTGGTCCGGAGTGCAGGGAATCCGATAGGCGGGCAGCGTGTTGTTGCCGGCCGATGGATTCGCCGGGAAGAAGGTTGCGAAAGCCAGGCCCGAATCCGGCGAGATCAGCACCTTGTGAATCGTGCCAATGTTCGGCGTATTCATGCTTTCCTGCGTCGGGGAGCTGGGGAACTGCAGCGGCGTCTTCAACGGGCAGGCACCTGCTGGAATTGTGACCGCAATGTCGGCGAACTCTCCGCCGCTGGATGCGGTCGCGCCAACGATGTGATTGCCATCGGTGGTAGCTGCCAGCTTGTCGGTGACGACCGGTACGTTGGCGGCGTTTGGGTAGTAGCTGACGGGATTCACAGCCTTTGTTGGATCCGCCAAACCCGTGGGCGGAGGGCCAGCACTCTGCTGCGCATTATTGGGCCCAATGGCGCAATAGCCAAACGCGGTGGTGGTTGGGCCGGCAGCATAAGCGCCCACCCCGGGAATGGTAACGGCGACGCTGGTGGCATCGATGGGGCAATTGCCGGTCTGGCCATTCTCTGTGCATACGTGCCAGCCGGTGGCCTTGGAATACGTGTACAGCACGTTGTTGTTGACGATGTACAGTGTCTGGCTGTCTTGCGTGAACGTCGCGCCGAAGGGTGGATTGACTTCGACAGATGGGTCAAGCGGCTGACTGTTCGAGTTGCAAGGGATGGTGGGTCCCGGCGCGCCAAATTGGATCTGGGACGCAGCACTTGCCGCGACGCCCGTGGTTGCGCTCCCCGCAGGCGTGTAGAGGTAGAAAAGCTGACGGCAGGGGTCATGCACCACGACGATACTGTCGTCTGGAGCGACCGCGAGCACTGTGCCAGGAGTGCCCGGTGACTGTGTCGTGAGCAAGGCTCCGGTGGTGGGGGAAATGGACACGATCATCAACTGGGTCGCACTCCCAAAAAACAAATAGTCGCCTTGTTCGTCCATGACCATGGAATTTGGCTGATAAGGCAGGCGTGTTGGCGTTCCTACAGTTCCGCTCTGGAAGTCCACGGGCACAAAGTTGTAAGAATCCGGGCTGGCCATATACAGGAAGTTGGAGCTAGGACCGGGCGTATGCACCTGGATCGGGTTGCTGGTAATGGGCAAGCCTGTACTGAGGTTCGCGATTTGATTTTGCGGCGCCGGATTGCAGATCGACGGCAGGCACTGGGCTACGATGGCCGCGTCACTGGGATAAACCGGGGCCACGGAGCCGGTAGTGCTATTGACCGGAATATTCAGAGGGTCGTTGGACGAGTACGTAAGCTGGAGGCCCGTGATCGGGTTGTTGTTTGTATCGAGTACGGTCGTTGTCAGAGGCTGAATATTATTCGCATTGACCGTGATGTTTTTCTGGCCGGTTGTCCCCACCGTCAACTGGATGCTCTTCGGCGGGCATGTAAAGAAATATCCGGCGGTGCTGGTCGTCTGAGCAACGGTCGCGGAGACTACGGTCGCGCCGGGTTGTTGTGCCGTGGCGACACCATTTTGGTCGATCGTGAGGACGCTCGGAGTCTGTGCACTGTAGGTCAGGTGGCCGGCATTGCAGGTAATATCCCGGGTTCCGCTATAAACAGTGGCGGCCAGTTGAGCGGTCTGGGTCTGAGAGACGCAGCTATTTAACTGATATACGGGCGCAGTTGTCGGAGAGGCGGTGACAGGATTGTTGGGACACGTGTGCACCGCGGTGGGACCGCCCAGAACGATGCTGGTCACCGGTGGATGGATAAAGACCGGCACCGGGTTGCTGGTGGCGCCGCCGCCGCTGGCCGTGACGTATGCAAGGCCGCCATTCGCCTGGTAGAGGGTGCTTCCCGGCTGGGGTGGAATACAAGTCGTAAAGTTGGGAATGCCGTTGCCGGAATTGCGATTCCATGTTCCCCCGCAAACCCTGCCGTCAGGAGAAATATCCGCCAGGGCAAGGTTCGTGGTGCCATATGTGTACGAATTAACCGCGACTGGATCGCCTTTGCAGTTGATCGCCCTGGGTATCAGGGTCGAAACGATCTGCCCGTAGCTGAGAGAGATTCCATAGGTCGCCGGTTCCATCGTTATCTGCGCGACGGCGGTAATTTGCGGGCCACTTTGAAACCCGCTGCAGAAGTTCTGGCCATAATCATGGGCGCAACCAGTGGTTGAAAGACCGACGGGTAGGGATAGCGCAAGAAGAACTACAAAGAATACGAACCGCCGCATTGAACCTCCCCGCCGCCGCTTGGCGCGGTCTGGCGGTTAATGAAACAGGGAACCTGTCATGACGCGAGTCAGATAATTCATTTTAGGGCCCCGCTGCGGCTTCGGCAACCGGTCGCGGCACAGATTCCAAATATATCGAGCGGGAGGTAGATGGTTCACTCGGCGGGGATTGCAGCGGATTCCCTGCGGTTCAAGTGGCGGCATGCAGGCGGCCACGGATCTCGAATCTACCGCGAACTATTGTGCCGCCGGAATGCGGATCGATCGAGCATTGCAGTCTGTCACAGCCTGGCAGGCAACGGGCTGCAGGTCTTTGCTGAGGCAGAATGCAACCGCCGTCAAATAGCGATTATGGCAACTGATGGCGATGTCCGCATCCGACATTCCACGGTTGGCGTCCGTGAATTTCCGCTTGATTTCGCTCGCACTTTTTGTCGAGGTTCGCGCGGGATGGACCCATTGCGGCGGAATTTTGATGGAGGCATAGGCCTGGCGAATTGCGCCAAAGTACTGGTTCGCGGTGAGTCCGGAGCAGGTGCCATGCGTGGACCACTCGTGTCGAATCAGACGCCTGTCTGGCATGATATCGAGCATTCTGTTCGGGTTCGACAATCCCGGAGCGCTGGAACACGCTGACGGCCACCGACCGTTATCGAACTGCGGCCACAAGCCGTGGACGACAAACCCAGGATGCTCGCCGCACTGGGGGTTGTTCGGATGGCCATGGCAATATTCCGGCGACCAGGAAAGCGTGAACAGGTAATAGTCAAAGTTCGCGGCGGAGTTCGCAGCGTGGTGCGCAGCGGAGTTGCTCGACGTCTCGGCTGCGCCAATGGAGGTGTGGGTCTGGACGACTTTATCGGCTGAACGATTCGTCGCAGGTTGCTGGCAACCCGAAAGGACCACCCACGCGACAGCACAGGCGTACAGGAGGTACCGGCGCAGCATTCGTTCCTTCACCTGACCTTACCTCCGGATGGATCGAGCTTACTGCACCAGTTCCGCGACAGGCTTCCACTGCTTGCCCTGCGATTCCGCCACGGGTTTGCACGTCAGCACGCCATCGTATGTATTCACGCCGTCCTGGAGTCGGCTGTCGGACTGAATGGCGGCCTTTGCGCCCATCTTCGCCAGCCGCATCACGTAGGGAAAGGTTGCGTTCGTCAGCGCCATGGTGGAGGTATGCGGCACCGCCGCCGGCATGTTAGTCACGCAATAATGCACCACGCCGTGCAAGACATAGGAGGGATCGCTGTGAGTGGTTGGCCGAGCGGTTTCAATGCATCCACCCTGGTCGATGGCGACGTCGACGATGACCGCGCCCTTCTTCATTTTTGGAACCATTTCCTTAGTTACAATCTTGGGGGCGGCCGCGCCGGGGATCAGTACCGCACCGATGACCAGGTCCGCCTCCCGCACCGCATGACCCACGTTGTAGGAGTTCGATGCCAGCGTGTACAGCCGCCCGTTAAAAATATCGTCCAGCTCCCGCAGGCGATTTAGGTTCACGTCGAGGATCGTTACCTTCGCCCCCATACCCAGCGCAACCTTCGCCGCATTGATGCCGACGATGCCGCCGCCGATCACGCAGACATTCCCCGGAGGCACGCCCGGGACCCCACCCAGAAGGACGCCGCGACCGCCTTTTTCCTTCTCTAAATGCGCCGCGCCCACCTGCACCGACATGCGGCCCGCCACCTCCGACATGGGCGTCAGCAGCGGCAGCGCGCCGGTCTTATCTCGGATCGTTTCATAGGCGATGCCGGTTACTTTTTTCTCCAACAGCTTGGCGGTCAAGTCCGGCAGCGGTGCGAGATGCAGGAACGTGAAAAGGACCAGACCTTCGCGGAGATGGACATACTCCTTCTCCAGCGGCTCTTTGACCTTGACGACCATGTCGGCGAGTCGCCACACGTCATGCGCAGCCCCAACAATCTCCGCCCCGGCAGACTGAAACTCGTCATCCGGAAGCGACGATAATTCTCCGGCGTTGGTCTCCACCAGTACCGTGTGGCCTGCCTCCACCAGCGCTTTGACGCCTGCGGGCGTCACACCGACGCGGCTCTCGTGGTCTTTCACTTCCTTGGGAACGCCAATAATCATGCTGCTCCTCCTCGGACCTATTTTGATTCTCTAGTCGATCTGGGCCCGTTGCAATCGATCGGAATAATCTACATAGACGGATTTCCAACTGCTGTAAAAATCGAGCGCCGCATTGCCGCCTTCGCGATGGCCATTGCCTGTCTGCTTGATGCCGCCGAAAGGCAAATGCACTTCGGCGCCAATTGTCGGCGCATTGATGTAGACGATGCCGACCTCCAGATCGCGCATGGCGCGATACCCGCGATTCACGTCGCGTGTATAGATGGATGCGGAAAGTCCATAGGAGACACCATTGGCGATGGCGATGGCTTCCTCGAAAGAGCCAAATTCCAACAAGCTGACGACGGGACCGAACACCTCCTCCTGCGCAATCCGTATGGCAGGGGTTACGCCGGAAAAAATCGTCGGCGCGAAGAAATGTCCCGTGGCATAGGCTTTTCCGTGCAGGCGCTTGCCGCCGGTC
>JBDTBI010000269.1:0-3138 GCA_039924215.1 Acidobacteriaceae bacterium | reverse complement strand
TATCGGATGGAAGCGTAGCGTCGAGCAGCCTGTCCGCCGCGCAGCCGCCGCTCACGGGCGGCAACAGCGCAACTTCATCACCTTCGTGCAACGGATGCGTCGGCAAGGCATATTCGCGATTCACCGCAACCGCCAGCGAGCCCGCAAATCGCCGCATCTCCGGGAATTTTTCCATCCATAGACGCAGAAATTCCGCCACTGTGGCCCCGTCCGGCAAATCGATGGTTTCCATGTGGGTTTCCATTTGCCGGCTTCCGGTCTCCCGCGGAACATCCTTCAACGCGCCAAACAGCAGAATATGCACTTGCATGGCTCTAGCTTATCCGTTCTGCGCGTGGTCTTCCCGGCAGCAAAAACTCGTCGGCATCGGCCACGGCCGCCGTGCGGATTATCTCGGTTTTTCATCTGCCTTCCATATCGCTTTGAAATCCCGAAAGGTTAGAATGAATCTTTGCCGTACCAGCGAAGTCTTTTCCATCGCAAATCGGGATTGCATTCGAAGATACCGATCCGGACGAACCGCAGTTCCTGCGCTTTCGAACACGGCGGAAAAACGTATACCTGAACTTGATACCAGAACAGACTCTCGACGCGGAATGCCGGTTCGGATCGGGCCCGCCCAGATCATCTTTTGAACATTGGAACGAAACCAGCAGGTGCCCTTCAACTTTATGGAAGAATTCTCTCGATTAACCCGGTTACCGGCCTACGTGTTCAACATCACGAATGAACTCAAGGCCGCCGCTCGCCAGCGCGGTGAAGACATTATTGACTTCGGCATGGGGAACCCCGATGGCGCGACCCCCAAACACATTGTGGACAAGATGATTGAAGCCGCGCAGAAAACGGCGACGCATCGTTATTCGCTCTCGAAGGGCATTCCCCGGCTGCGCAAGGCGATCTGCAATTGGTACAAGCGCCGCTACGATGTGGACCTCGATCCGCTGACCGAAGCCATCGTGACGATCGGCTCCAAGGAAGGCATCGCCCACCTGTGTCTTGCCACGCTGGACCGCGGCGACACCGTCCTCGTTCCCAATCCAAGCTACCCCATCCACATTTACGGCCCCATTATCGCCGGCGCAGAGGTTCGCTATCTCCAGATCCACAACGCGGCCGATTTTCTTGCTGAATTGCGGCACCTCCTGCCTACCATGTCTCCGCGCCCGAAGATGTTGATTCTCAACTTCCCTTCCAATCCCACCACACAGTGTGTGGACCTGCATTTTTTCGAGCAGGTCGTCGCCTTGTGCAAGGAGTTCGGCGTCTACATCGTGCACGATCTCGCCTACGCGGACCTCGTATTCGACGGCTACCGCGCGCCTTCCATTCTGCAGGTTCCCGGAGCGAAAGATATCGCGGTCGAGTTCTTTACTCTCTCGAAAAGCTACAACATGCCCGGCTGGCGAGTTGGCTTCATGGTCGGCAATCCCAAGCTGGTTGCCGCTCTGGGCCGCATCAAGAGTTACTTTGACTACGGAACATTCACTCCCATCCAGGTCGCCTCCATCCAGGCGCTGGAAGGGCCGCAGGAGTGCGTGCAACAAATTTGCAATAACTATCGCAAACGGCGCGACGTACTGGTCCAGGGACTCAATCAGGCTGGCTGGTGCGTCGAAAGCCCGAAAGCAACCATGTTCGTCTGGGCCCCGATTCCCGAGGCCTATCGAAAGCTTGGCTCTTTCGAGTTCTCCAAGAAGCTGCTAACGGAAGCCAAGGTGGCTGTCAGCCCCGGAGTCGGATTCGGCGAGCATGGCGACGGTCATATCCGCTTTTCTCTTATTGAAAACGAAGAACGAACGCGCCAGGCCTTGCGCGGCATTCGGCAGATGCTCCAAAAAGGTCAAATCTAGCCACGATTGCTATACCCGCATAGACAGGTCGAAACGTGACGGAACACCCTGGAACCGCGACGCTGGTGGAAGTGGCGAACTTGGTGAAGACCTATCCGGGCCATGGCGGCGGCCAGCCCAACCGCGTCGTCGATAACGTCAGCTTTCGCATTGAGCGCGGGCAGACGCTGGGCGTTGTCGGTGAGTCCGGATCTGGAAAGAGTACGGTCGCGCGGCTTTTGCTGCGCCTCATTGAGCCAGACTCCGGAGCGATTCATCTGGATGGGCACGATCTGCTGACAGCTTCGAGTCGAGAACTGCGGCATCTGCGGCGACGCATGCAGATTGTGTTTCAGGACCCCTACGCGGCGCTCAACCCACGCATGCGTGTCGAGGAAATCGTGGGCGAACCGCTTGTCATTTACAACAGCAGAGAAGATGGAACCGGCTCGCTGACAACCGAGGAACGGCATTCCAAGGTACGAGAGGCTCTGGAAATGACCGGCCTCGAGGCAACTGCGCTTCTCCGCTACCCGCATGAATTTTCCGGCGGTCAGCGTCAGCGCATCAACCTTGCCCGTGCGCTGATTCTGCGTCCGCAACTGGTGGTGCTCGACGAGCCAACCTCGGCGCTCGACGTCAGTGTTTCCGCGCAGATCATGCGCCTTCTCCGCGACCTGCAGCGCGACCTCCATCTCACCTACCTCTTTATCACCCACTCCATGCCGCTGGTGCGCTACATGGCGAATGATATTCTCGTCCTGCACCAGGGCCGCGTCGTCGAGCAAGGCAACTGGCAGCAAGTCTGCGAGCGACCTCAGTCGGAATACACACGGGCCCTGCTAGCGGCGACTCCCGAACTTCCCTCCATCGTTTCCTGATACAGTTCGCTCCATGTCTCCGAGGGTGTTATGCAACTCGTTGAACCGCCCTTCCCGCTGCGATTAAGGACGAGAAGCCGACTTATCGTTACCTATCTCTCGATGCGCATTAGTGCATAAAGCTTCGACTCAAGATCACGGATAATCTGTCCGCACAGCAACCTCATGGAGGCGAAAACCACAAGAGTAAACTGAGAAAAGATACCACCCTTGACAGGACAAGTTGGATGAACCGAAGTAAGCCATCGAGCGGTAAGCCGAAATCTTCTAAAGAACTCTCCGAACAGCTTACAAAAGGGGAATTCAGGCCCTCCGGGTATATGAGAGCGCGTCGTCCTGAACTCTTCTCCGATTCAACGATCGAATCTCAGTCTCTGCTCGGCCGTGAATTGTTTGAATATCATCTGGAGACCCTGACCAGCCGG
>JBDTBI010000268.1:0-5403 GCA_039924215.1 Acidobacteriaceae bacterium | reverse complement strand
CGCCAAGTAGCGATGCTGCTCCAATGGCTCCGATAGAATTCCGAACAAAACTTCTGCGATTCATAGGACGATTTTCCTCCGAAAGGTAACTTGCTGTGGTCCGCTCGATAAGAATAAGGAATTGAGTTTTAGCTTATGTGAAGACATAGCGTTCCCTTTACCGTTGACTTGTTGTTAAGAACCAAGATCCTTGAACGTCGCCCACGCCTGGGCGTTAGCAGCTGCGCTGATAGGCTTGAGGTCGTCGCTGGATTCAGCGTAGCTACCGGCCGGCATCCATGGATTGGTTACATGCTGCATCGTGGCGCTGTGTGCCTCCTTGACACGATCGGGCATGGTGGCGAGCTGCGCCTGAATGCTTTGCTGAATTCTGGCCACGATCTCTGGATACTTTGCCGCCACATCGTAACTCTCTTTGGGATCGTCGATCACGTGGTAGAGCTCAGGATGCCGGAGGCGGTATACAACCTTTCCTTCAGCCGGCCTGGGCAGGTATTGTGGGACATTGGGCCGAGCTACATGCAGCTTCCACTGTTGCCAGCGCGCGCATTGTAGGTTCCACTCGGAAAAGTGCAGGATGGCATGGTCGCGCTCGACCTCTTGTTCCTGTCCGGATAACATCTTCCACATATCGTTGCCATCGACAGGCCGCTCCGGCATCCCCGCCCCGCATAAGTGAGCGATGGTCGGCAACATATCCAGGTGCGAAGACAGGGCATCTCTCGTCTGGTTCGCGGGCAACACGCCGGGCAAGCTGGCGACCATGGGAATGCGCACACCACCCTCACATGTGGTCCCTTTGCGCCCGCGCAGGTTCCCGGTGCTGCCCTGGAACCACGGGCCATGATCGCTGGTAAAGATCACCAGTGTGTTCTCCTCAAGGCCGTTGTGCCGGATCGCATCGACTACTTTGCCTACGCTCCAGTCGATTTCATGCACAACATCACCATAGAGACCCAAAGGAGATTTCCCGCGGAACTCTTTCGAGGCGAAAAGCGGGATGTGCGGGTAGGAATGGGCCATGTATAGAAAGAATGGCTTGTCCTTGGCGCGGTCAATGAATTCAACCGCTTGCTTCGTGTATTGCTGGGTGAGCTGGCTTCGATCGGCTTCTCGCGCCACGATCTTCATGTCCTGAATGAGTGGGAGGGGCTGCATGTCTACGCTGTACGGAACACCAAAGTATTCATCGAATCCCCGGCTCAGCGGCAAATAGGGTTTGGTGTGCCCCAAATGCCATTTCCCAATCGCCATCGACCGGTACCCAGCACCATGGAGTACATTCGCCAGCGTCTCGGTGCCAAGGGTCATCCCATCTGTGGTGGGGGGGAAGAAGACTCTGGGAGTATTGATGCGCGTAGGATAGAGCCCGGTCAAGAGTGCGGCGCGAGAAGCGGAACAAACGGGTGTGGGGGTGACGTGGCTTCGCAGGAGCACGCCATTGGCCGCCAATCGGTCGAGGTTGGGTGTCGAGAGCTTTGAGCCATAGCAGCCCAGGTCCCCATAGCCCAGGTCATCGCAGATAATAACCACAACGTTGGGGCGATGCGGCGTTTTGAGGTGGTTGCCGCCAGCAGCAGATTGGCTGGCATTTGCACGCGGTATCGCGTTGAGTGCGGGAACAGCAAGAGACGCTCCCCCTGCGAGTAGAAATTTACGGCGATTCATTTTCCCTCCAAATTTTCCCGTCTGCAGAGCTGATTCCAATTCCTTCCGCTTTTATTCAGGTGCTGACGGCAGCTTTGACATGCCTGTGGCCGTCAGTGCGCCTACGGCCCCCAATCACTCCAGACCGAGCCAAGGTAATACGCCGAGTCTCCTTCATCATCGAAAGCTTCCCATGCAAGTCGCTCTTCCTATTGAACCGTTCAATGTGTCTCACTTTGCGTCGGAGGCAGCACACCTGTTTGTTCAGGCGGACGCCATCGCATCACATTTGCGGGGGCGCGGTCACTCTGTAATTCACCCGCCATGAATTCCATATAGGGATCTATATGCTGAAAGAACCGTTTGTAGCCGGCGCAGAGATAGTTAAGGCCCGGCTCTCCATCAGGTGTTTGGAGAAATCGGTGCTTTGGGCATTCCCCATTACAGGCAAAGCGCACCTCACATTCACGACAATAGCGTGGCAGCGAGGTACGTTTTGCGGTTCCGAATCGACGCTGTTGTGAGGATTTAACTAGGGACTCAAGAGGAGCTGCCATAATATTGCCCAGATTGTTCTCTGGATAGACAAAGTGATCGCAAGAATAGAGGTCGCCATTGTGCTCGATTGCGAGTGCGGCTCCGCAAGTCTCGCGAAAAACGCAAAGCCCTTGTGGCATTCCGTGCCAGCTTTCCAGGGCGACGTCGAATATCTGAACGAAGGACTGACCGACGTCCCGACGCACCCACTCATCGAAGATTGTGCAGAGGAACTCTCCGTACTGAAGCGGCTCAACGGACCAATCCGACACTTCCGCGGAACTCTTCCAATTTGGACCGATCAGGTGGAGTCCTTCAAGACCGGGACTTCTGGTGATTCTCTCTACGATCGGGATGAACTGCATGTAACCGCTTCCGACCTCACGCAGAAATCGGTATACATCCAGTGGGTGATATGAGTTCGTTCGGTTCACGACGGTAAGGGTGTTAAACTCCACGTCGTACTTTTTCAGACAGCCAATTCCGGCCATTACAGAGTCGAATGTTGCTTTTCCGCCTTTATTCACCCGATAACAGTCGTGGAGTTCACGCGGACCGTCGATCGACAGGCCAACAAGAAAGTGATTCTCAGCAAAGAATTCCGCCCAGGAGTCATTGAGGAGAACTCCGTTTGCCTGGAATGCATTTGCAATGGGCCTGCCGTCAGAATGCTTCTGCTCAAGTTCAACGACCTTACGAAAGAACTCAATGCCTAGAAGAGTGGGCTCTCCGCCCTGCCACGCGAATGTAATCGTTGGCGCGGCCTGGGACTGAATGTATTGACGAATATACGATTCAAGGACCTCTTCGGACATGGCCCAACTGTGGTTCCCAGGATAAAGGTTTTCCTTCTCCAAGTAGAAACAGTACTTGCAATCGAGATTGCAAATCGGTCCGGTAGGCTTGGCCATTACGTGAAACCCTGGGACAGTCATAAGTGCACCCGCTCCCGTCTTGCATCTGACCTATCCTGGCAAGGATTCTGAATCATGTCGTTCGATCCCATACGTTTCTTCGACTAGATTCCTGGCCAGCACAGAGACGATCTTAGTAGTCATGTTGATTCGCAAGAAACGCGTCAGAGAATCCGCTCGCGCGCCCAAAGGGCGACTCTTTGAGTGGCAGCGCACCGTACTTTCCGGCTTCGTTTTGCCAAAGCGCTTTCATCTGCTTCAATTTCACCGGATTGGCCGGCGCAAGGTCGTGGATCTCGGTGGGATCCTCGGTGAGGTTGAAGAGCTGCCAACGATCCTGAGAAAACGGGGTTCCGGGCTGATGCATCGCAACAGCTCTCCAGTTGTTCGATGTGACGGCTCGATTGCCCAGCAACAGAAAGTACTGCGTAGTTTGGGGTGCTGGAGCATTCGGATCTGAGATAGTCTGCAGGAAAGATCGGCCCGCCACTGGAATCTGCTTCACTCCATCGATACTGTCATCGAAGTGCGTGCCGCCTGCCTGAAGGATGGTTGGAGCCACGTCAATGACGTGGACGTATTGTTTGCGAATTCCTCCTGGATCCTTGATGTGACCAGGCCAGTCGACGATCAGAGCGTCACGGACGCCTCCCAGGTAGGGCCACAGCTTGTAACGACGGAACGGAGTTGCACCAGCCATCGCCCACGCACGCTGGTAGAGGGGCTCCGCCTGAGGTCCGCCCAGCTCGTTCAGGTGAGCATCCATTTCCGCCAGCGTCGTGCGGTCTCCATAAGGCGTGTAGAAGCCACCAGACTTTGTTTCACTTGCAGGACCGTTGTCGGAAATCAGCACGATCAAAGTGTTCTTTGCGATCCCGCTTTCACGCATGTACGCAAGAACACGTCCGAGTTGTTGATCCCCATACTGCAAATAGCCAGCGTAGCCCTGCATGAAACGTGCGTACACTCGCCTCTGTTGATCAGAGAGGCTGTTCCACGCCGGATCGCCTGGGTTTCTCGCAGGCAACACGGCATTGTCGGGAACCACACCCATTTTCTTTTCGCGAAGCAGACGCTGTGTGCGAATGGCATCCCATCCCTTATCGTAGACGCCGTCGTACTGGTCGATATAGTTCTGGGTTACCTGGATGGGCGCATGTGCCTGGGTGAAGGCAAGATACAGGAAGAACGGCTTCTTCGCGTGCTGTGCCCGGTTCTCCTTCATCTCTGCTATCGCGTGATTCGCCAGATCCCAAGCCAGCATATCCCCATACGGGTAAACGGGAATCGGAAGGCGCGTGTTGTTCTCATCGAGGATTGGACGGTACTGATCAGTCCAGCCGTCGCGGTATCCGTAGAAGTAATCAAAGCCTCGTTGGTCGGGAAAATCGATATTGTTACCCTTGGAGCCGTCTTCCCATTGAGGAGCCAAATGCCACTTGCCGATGGCCCATGTTGCGTAACCATCCGTCTTCAGCGCCTGGGCAATCGTTTCCGCATTCTGTGCCATCCAACCTCTGCGGGGTGACTGATCCTTTGGATCCCGCCACCCAGGATTGACTGTGAGCAGTCCTTTTACAAACTTGGCAAGCTGGGGGTTGCCTTCGCTCATCGCTCGAAGCTGGCTCGGATCCGATGCAGCAAGAAAACTCATTTTGACTGTTTGTGAATTGCGGCCTGTCAGCAATGAGGCACGAGTCGCCGAGCAAACCGCATTTGTATCGAACCTGATGTAGCGAACTCCGTCGCGTGCTAGCCTGTCGATATTCGGAGTATGAATCTCCCCACCATAGCAGCCAAGGTCTGAGTAACCTACGTCGTCAATCACAACGACCAAAACATTAGGCTTGCCGCTATTGGCACCTGTCGCTGTTTCCGACGGGGCAGCCGGAGCAGCTTTAGCAAGCGCCGGGGAAATTACCATTGCTGAGATTGCGATTTTAATCCAGTAACGCTTGAGTCTCTCGAGCATTGCTCCTCCTTAGGTCATCCCACTCAGACTGGACTGCGGAAAAGAACCCTTGCGGCGATAACTCATTCGGTAGAGCCGCAGCTATCGAGCGTAGAAGTGCTTCCGCATTCGCACAACATCGGGGCCCCCAAGTATCTAATCTGCAGTTCACTTTCTCCCGACAGAACCAACGAATGAAACAGCTTACAAGTGCTGATGTAATCTAGATTTCGATCAAGCTCTCTCTCTTCCTGATGCATCGATTCCGAAGATAGTGCCTTAATGCAGAACCACCTGCTGGGTCAACGGGAGATCTTGAGAAGAGCCGCCCGCAAAAAATGTGTATGAGCCAGG
>JBDTBI010000267.1:0-3834 GCA_039924215.1 Acidobacteriaceae bacterium | reverse complement strand
CGTTGGACAGCCCGGCATTTTCTGCGCCGCACGTTCACCGAGTGAGGAGAAGCCCCCGAGTGCGGGGAGGCGTGGAGAGCATCTTCTTCGTGGACTGAACCATGTTTCAGCAGCGGTTTCAGCAGCGCAGTTGGCGCGAATCCTCAGGAAAGATCCGGTACAGGAGATTGGCAGCAATTACTACAAATCCAGAAACAAGAACTTGGAAGCCCATGCGGAAAGCACAGGAACTTCCAGGCCCCCAAAATGTTTCCAAGTGCTTTGACAGTAGCCCGGCCTATATTTGCCGGACCTTGCCCCTCGTCACCAATCGCAACAGCAGTGTGAGGATAATCGCTCCCCCGATGGCCACTAGAATGGTGTAAATGATCCCGCCACTCCCCGCAAAACCCACGGACCGCATAATAAACCCGCCGATCAGGGCTCCAACCAGTCCAATGACCATATCCATGAACATGCCGTACCCGCCGCCACTCATGATCTTGCCGGTGAGCCAGCCTGCAATGATGCCCACAATAATCCACCAGATGATGTACATACCTACCCCCGAGTTACAAGCTACTACGGTTGTGTGCCCTGCAAGTCCGCACTGTGCGGGTAACTCCAGCAGGACAAAGTGAGGTTCCGGGGGAAGCCAATTCCAGCAATTCCCTATTGGTTGTTTCCTTGCCAGACATCTGACAAACATCTACAGGAAAATCGGTCTAGTCACTGGGCAACATGGGCCGTCCTTCGTGAGCGACCAGCAGGTCGTGCATGTCATTGGCATGTTCTTCTTCATTGCCCAGAATGCGCTCCATCATGACCCGCGTGGTCGGGTCCTTCTCTCCAAAGAAATGAATGAGTTCCGTGTAATGTTCGACGGCGATGCGCTCTGCGACCAGATTTTCTTTGATCATGTCGATGAGATTTTCGCCTTCCGCATATTGCGAGGCCGATCGGCTGGCCAGCCCTTCCGGACTGAAATTGGGCTTGCCGCCAAGCTGATTGATCCGCTCCGCAACAACCGTCATGTGCCCCTGCTCTTCTTTCGCGTGTTGCGCAAATTCCGCTTTCACGCTGTCACTGGAAATTCCGCTAGCAGAAATAGCATGCATCGTATAGCGCAGTACGCAGACGATTTCAGTCGCCAGGACGGACTGTAGAATATCGATCGTTTGTTGAACATCTCCGCCATAATTTTCAGTGACTGCGCCCTTTTCGATACTTTTGCGGGCGCGTGCGCGCAAGGTTTTTACATCACTTAAAAAAGGTTCATGGTTTGTTTTCTTCGCCATTGCCGTCGAAATGTCCTTTCAGATAGAAATACGTTGGAGTCTTGCGTTGAATTGTTCCCCGGAATCTGGCAGAGTTCTGCCAAGCCGTCGGCTCCCTTGTGTTATATCGATTTATCCTGCGCTGCCTGCCAGATAGAAAACGGACAGATGGTGGGATGCACGAAAGGTTTATAGGGTTGTGGAATATTTCACCCCGAGGAATGCCATGGCGCCCGGAAACCATGGAAGCAGTCTCACGTATGGAACAGCGGCTTCGGGAGAGGACTTGAGACCCGCGTTGACTGCGAGGCTCGTACGAGGCGTTGCGAGTGATTTCGGGGGAATGCGACAGCATCTAGACTTCGCGTTGCCGGGCCCGAAGCTTCCAGTGCGTCCACAGAAACCAAGCCAAAGCCAAGCCCAGAAGCGCCAGTATGGCCGCATCCGAACGGTGAAGAATATTCTTCAGCCGCGGATCGGCCTCCCAGGCATTGCCCAGCTTCATTCCGGCATACGCCAGGGCAAGACACCATGGCCAGGAACCGATAAACGTGTAGATATGAAATTTGAGCTGCGACATCCGGGCAATGCCAGCGGGCAGGGCAATAAATGTGCGCACCACCGGCAGCAAGCGCGCCACCAGAACCGTGATCGATCCATATTTTTCAAAAAATCGGGTAGTACGATCCAGGTCGCGCCGGTTCAGCAGCACATAGGAACCATACCGTTCCACCAGCGGACGGCCGCCATACGCGCCGATCCAGTACGCCACCGCGGAACCGAGATTGCAGCCGATGGCTCCAGCCGTTGCCACCCATAGCAGATGGAAGCGGCCAAGGTACACCAGATATCCGGCGAAGGGCATGATGATCTCCGACGGCAGTGGAACGCAGGCTGACTCGATACCCATGAGGAGGGCGACGCCGGGGTAGCCGATGTGCGAAATGATTCCCGTAACCCATGGGATAAGGAAGGCGAGGATTTTTTCTGTCATTGAACCTTTGGCTGAAACAACCTTGGCTGAACCTATTCAGCAGTATATCGGGCAGCGTTCCTCTTCAGGCTGCGAATCCACGCCGACATGATTTTGCTAGCATGGAGGTCAGCCGAGGGAGCAAGAGATGACCAGCGCGCGCACAGCCAAGAAAACACCTGTGAAAAAATCTATACCGTCTACAAACGTAGCTTCTGCACGTCCAGCAAAGAAGACAGCGAGGAAAGTTTCCGGGCGGCCCCCAACAAATTCAACCAATCCAACGAATCCCCGACGGGTGCAGACGATTCTGCATCGGCTGGCTGAGCATTATCCCGATGCCGTCTGCGCACTTCACCACAAAAATGCATGGCAACTGATGGTCGCAACAATCCTTTCGGCGCAGTGCACCGATGTCCGCGTGAATCTGGTGACACCGGCGTTGTTCCGCCGCTTTCCCACTCCGCAGGCAATGGCCGGGGCGTCTCAGGAAGAAGTGGAAGAATTGGTCCGCACGACGGGGTTTTTCCGCAACAAAGCGAAAAACATTATCGGCGCGGCGCAGCGGGTGATTACGGAATTCGGCGGCAAGGTACCGCAAACGATGGAGCAGTTGTTGACCATTCCCGGAGTCGCGCGCAAGACAGCGAATGTTGTGCTGGGCTCATGGTACAAAATCGCCGTGGGCGTCGTAGTCGATACGCACGTGATGCGCATTACGCAAAGGCTGGAACTGACGAAGTCCACGACGCCGGAGAAGATTGAGCAGGACATGATGCGGGTGATTCCTCAGGAGGGCTGGATCGACTTCTCCCACGGCATCATCCATTTTGGCCGGGGAATTTGCATCGCGCGGAAACCCCGGTGTGCGGACTGCTTCCTGGAAGACATCTGCAATTCCAAAGACAAAACTTGGAGCACGCACTGAGGCTGAAATCTGAACCTCCAAATCAGTATTTCCCGTCTTGCTTCACGTTCGAGCGGGCAGCCTCTGGTCTCGCGACGCGCCGTATAATAGTGGTAGCGAGAAATAGTGGAGGGAGTGCGTGATGAGAGCAAACCCAGTCGCTGAAAAGCAGCAAGAGACTATGGGAACAGCGCCGACGACGCAGGCCGGGCGAATGCGTGCCGCGGTGGATGAAGCTGTCGCCGTTGCGCCAGGCTTTTTACGCGGCGACGTCGATGCAGAACATATGGCAAACACGATGGTTCACGCGGTGCACAATTACATTGAACAGGAACGAGCCGCTGGCAGCGATGGAACTCCGCGAACCGCAGAAGCGCGAGCGTTGCAAGGCACCCTCACCGAACTGATGGCGTGCGGCTCGGGATACCTCGCGGGCCGGTGTGATGCAGCCTGTGTCGCCCGCACCATGACGGAAATGGTTCGCGAGTTCGCAACACACTCGTAGCTGGGGTGCGACCGGTAGTTGTGACTCTAATCAGTGTCTAGATCCCCGTCCGCACAGCCCATTCCAGGAACTCATCGACCTCGATGCCGAGATAGCTCCAATCCATTGCTATGCGTCCAGAAGGAAACCAGATCTATAGCGCAGCCCATCGGCAGAGCGCCGCGACCAGACCAGGAGTCGTATATTCCGTGGC
>JBDTBI010000266.1:0-7331 GCA_039924215.1 Acidobacteriaceae bacterium | reverse complement strand
AGCATGACAGGAACGCCCCAGAAATGGAAACTGTCGGTGAACTCGAGAACTATCCAAGCGCCAGGTTTCGCCAGCTGGGCCAGTTTTGCAACTACAGCAGCCGGAGAGTCGACGTGCGCGAGAACGCCAATACAAAGAATGAGGTCAAAAGATTGAGGTTCAAGGTTGGCGTCTAAAAAATTCCCGTTGATTAATTCAACGTCGTTCGAGCGCTCGGACGGAATTCGCTTGCGTGCAAGCTCGATCATCCGACTAGAAATATCCACCAACGTCAGCCGACCACAACGAGGCAGCAGCGGCAGCGAGATTGCGCCATTGCCGCAACCAATATCCAACACGCGATCGAACTTCTGCGTGTTGGTGAACTGCTGTACAGTCTCAACTCTAATTTGAATGTCGAATTGTCTTGGACCAAGGTACTTCTCGGGTATCTCAAACAACGATTTCACCCGTTCAATTTTTGATGTCATAGGATTTGCCACATTTGCGATCTCAAGAGACATTGCATTGTTAATGGATAATACGGTGACACGTTACCTCGCGTTTCGCTGGATCCGCAAGCCAAGGTTCCTATCTCCAGATGGTTTCTCCGCCAAACAGTCGGCTAATTTGTTGATGTCGAAGATACTCAATCGTCGCGCGGTCATCGACCTGCGGAGTACGTTTGAGATAACCGGAGGCAAATCCATACATCAACGCGAAGGACCCGAGGATGTACGGCTTTTGCGGGAGGCGGACGGCGCACTTACAGAGCATAAAGAGGGGATGGTAGCCACATATGTAATTAGCGCGGCCGTATTTGACGAGAGTACTCCAGACACCATCCGCTGAACCGGTCTTCCGGTGGTGAATCAGATGCAGTTCGGGAAAGCTTCTGGTGCGCCAGCCTAAGCGATTCGCTTTTACTTCATCGAACGTGTCCCATCCAGGCGCCGACCAGAGGCCGCCAAGCCCTTCCCAACACTCTTTCCGATAGATCTTCGTCGCTCCCCTGACATGAAAGACCGGAGTTTGTTCAAACGATTTCACGCCGTCCGTAATGTAGCAGACTACCCCTCCCCCAATGCCTAACGTGGGATCACGTTCGAATTCGTCGAAGCACCTTTCGAAGTAGTCCGATTCAAATGCCAAATCTCCATCCAGCTTTACGATGAACTGCCAGTCTTTGGAGGTCACCGACTCATACCCGTCGTTGAAGGCATCCACGACTCCGCCGCCCGCTTTCCGGAAGCCCCGGTCTTTCCGGTGGACGGCACGAATCCACGGATAGCGAGCCGAATATTCGCCGATAATCTCTGCGGTTTTGTCCGTCGAGCCGTCATTTACGATCACCCATTCCGCCGGTAGGATCGTTTGACCCGCCACGCACTCGATCGTCGAAGCGAGGTAAGCTTCTTCGTTGCGAACCGGCGTGATAATAACGTATTTTGGCGAGTTCTGATTCATCTTTAATTGCCAATGATTCGAATCTTGCAGCTTCAAACGAACCAATTCCGGGACACACTCGGTGCCGTGGTAGCTTCAAAATCAACGGTCTCGGCAACTTCAACTTCCCGCAGAGGAAGTGGGGCGGCAGGATTGCGACGCGCAGCAATATTTGATTTTTTGGGTACTGAGGCTCGTGGAATCGTCGTGGCCACCGGGACAATCACCAGCAATAAGTACCAGCTGAATATTGATTGATCGAAGTAATCCACTCCCGTAAACACCAATACCTGAGCGAAAACAGCGACACCAACCAGCCAACACAGCCACTCTTTCCTGTAGTTGCCGGCCACCGCTCTTCTGGCATTTCCGACTTTTTTGAAGCAGATGACGATCATAGTGATAAAGCAACTCAACGCTACCAGGCCGCCAGTTTCTCCTTCGCTCACAAATTGGTTGGCCTGGTCCCACATGTCCCATCCCCAGTTCGCATTGTCATGAGTGCCGATCAGCCACCAATCACGGAAATGTTGAGTAAACGTGTCGAGAAGAAAAGCCCGCTCCCAGCCCGACGATCCACCCACAACATCGAGGTGGGCCAGCACATACCAGATCGGTGCCTTCATCACCAGCCACATCCCCACGAGAAAAGCAACGATTCCCCACCGAACCAGCCTCATTTTTTTGCGGATTGGCCATAAGCAAATCGCAAAAATACCGCCCAGCAACGCGCCGACTGGGGTACTGCTCGCGGAAGCGAAGATCATGACGAGGGATGAGGCCACGCCGACCATGGCGGCGAACTTCGCTTTCCCGCTTTTCCATAACCAGAGAAACAACGGGAGTGAGGTGGCGGCGAAGGATCCCGCAATAATCGGATGTTGAAACACTCCCTGGCCTCGGATTCGTCCTTCTCGCACTTCGGATATGAGCCGTATCCCTCCCAGAAGCCCAAGCATATTCCGGCCAGTCTTCAGCTCAATCAGCATGTCGACTGCCGAGATAATCGTGACAACTACAAAAACCTGTACCACTTTCTGCACGTCCTCAGAGTCGCGGACTAGCGTTCTGAAGATAAAATATCCGCCCAGGGCGTCGAGCAGGAACGCAGCTTGATTCACCGCCGCGCTGGCCTGCGCAAACAGTAAGACGACGGAGAGGGCTCTGTAAATTGCCCAAACAAGAAAGATTTTATCCAGCAGGCTGAAACCACCAGGAAGAAAATCGCCAGATAGCGGCTTGGAGGAAAGCACCCGCGCCAGACCCACCAGAATCAAAATTCGGTAAGTGTAAAGGTGAACCCCTCCAATAAAAAGGTTCTGTCCGCTTGGAATCAGCAGCATACCAAGGAGCAATGGAATGATGACCTGCCGTCGCGGCAGTGAAAAAATCAACACGGTCAGAACAACGAGTGCAACCGCCACGGCAGGATGCAGAACACTGGCGTTGGAGCCGCCTCCAAACGCTGCAAACCCGGGATTGAATTGAGATTGGTGCGGTCCCATGTGATTTAAGGGCTTGTTGTGTGACCTTGGCGGTCAGCCGCTAAGGTTCCTGAATTTGTGACAACCGGATCAGCAGCACATAGCCGACTTCAACCGCTGTCTGCTCGTGCGGCTCTGGCGATACAGGTGAGATTTTGGTGTGCCTGAAGATGCGATCGCTTATCGCGGTACTGCCTGTAGGTTGATCGGTGCGCCGGGCGTTCTGACGGAACCGGAGGAAAAGGCTCCCATGTCCCATGCCCCGCTCGATGGTCGCGCATTTCCTGCCGCATCGACATTCAGCGCAGTGATGCCCAAAGAAGTCAAATTGGTACCCGCCCCGATGACTGGGCTACCTGCATTCGGCACATAACCACTGGTCAGGTTTGGATTGGTCGAAATCGCGGAAGCATCTTGGCCGGAAGCGGTCTGCCATGCTGACAGCGTACTGACGTAGCTGGAATGCCAAATCCATTGAGGCGAAGCTGCACCGTAATAATCATTGTTGTTGGCGGTCGCCGTCGTGCCCTGGATCTGGATGTACGAGCCGCATCCAATATCTACGTTGTTCTTGAATGTCCATCCAGTGCCGTAAGAATCGAAGCATGGGTACGCATTGCTTCCCGTTCCACCCGCGTCGATGATGGTGTTGTTGACCGCATAGCCGTTGTCGGACATGGGCGCGATGATGCCCGAGGAAGATGGTGCATTGGCATTCGTTTTCGAGAATACGTTGTTGAAGATGTACCACGTACCCATTGTGCCGCCGGAGCTACCGTTGTTGTTCTCAAGGAAAAGCATGGAGGTAGAGTGGTTGCCCATGTCTCCAATGGCCCGGTTGTTGTAGATCAACAGCGTGCCTACTAGTGAACTATTGGGGGTGTTGGTGAACGGATGGAAGAAATTGTGGTGATAGTCGTTTCCTGCGTCGTCCCAGTTCGCCCAATTCGTAGCCGTGTTGTTCGATACGGTCATGTTGGTAAAGCTGGTCGTACTGCCGTTTGCTGTTCCGGCCTCGATGTCCTGATTGCATTCCGCAAAGTGGTTGCCATCGATCACTAGGTTGGAAGTCCCTCCATCCCAGATGAAGTTGATTCCTAGGTCGGCTTGGGTAAAGGTATTGTTCGGGCCTACATGCAGGTTCGACGGATCACGCGCATAGAGTCCAATCGAATCTCCCCCGTTCGAGTCGCCGTTCGTATGAACGTACACATTGATCATCGAGAGATTTTCAATGATCGTATTACTGCCAACATCATCCACCAGCTTGCTAGCTTGCTGATACGTACGACCCGTACCATTCGCCGTGTTTTGGACGATACCGTTTATGCCACCATTCAGCGTGATATACGTCTCGCCGTTCAGGTCAATTCCACCATGTGCGGAAGAAAAATATGGAGACTGAACAATCGCTCCGGATTCCCAAAGCAGCGTGATGGGATTGCCAGACGTTCCCGATTCTTGAAATTGAAGATAGGAATCCGCGCCAGCGGCTGCTGTGAACGTGCCGCAAAGATGCACTGTCGAACCTGGGCCGATCTGCGTGGAGCCGCTTCCCCAGTTACTTGAAGAATTGAAGAAGGTATAGGCGTAGGCATTCGCGCAACTTGTGCCGTTGTTCGATCCCGCAGAGGACTGAGCGATGTACACGCTCGCTGCGCTGCCCCACGCAAAGGAAGCAACAAACAGCATGAACGAGAGAATAGAAACTTTGCGCCTCATGGTGTGCTCAAATACTCCGAAAAGTTATCCGTAGCAGAGGCGCCCGCAAGCGCAAACATAATCAAAAACAGCAAACCCCGAAATCTTTCCATGTTTGTCCAGATAATCGTTTCGCAGGATCTGGACGGATCCCCAGTATCATCGGGAGTTGCGCAATTCAATAAAATCAGGATTAGGGCCATTATAGGCGATAGCGTGGATCCTGAAAAACAATTTTCTATCTCGTTGAGGAGTAAGCTTTTACACGACCTATTTTTTGTGGAGTCGGATTCTTCTAACACACTAAGGCGGTCAATGCCAAAGCGACACCCCTTTCGAGAATTAGCCCTGGTCTCGAATTCTCTTACCCAGCGCTCGCGCATTTTTGATGAGCGATTGAGATCTTCCGATCCAATCGTATGCGCCGGTCAATTTTGCGTGGAGTAGAGCCGCATCGTCGGAGTTATTCACCGGAAGGCGTTCCATGAATAATGGATCGCTGTGGCTTCCGGCTCGTCCGACGATCGTGCAAACGCCATTTTTGTATCCCGCTCGCCGCAGGGACTCGCGCAACATGTTCCTGAAAGCAGTATCCGCCTGTGGAAAAGCGTACGGATACGCGAACGATTCCACGATGCGGCCAGCCTTATCCTCGATCGTCTCCTTTGAATGAGCCAATTCCAGCTCAATCGCATCCTTACCAAGGCTGTGGAGCTGAGGATGGCTAACGGTATGAGATCCGAAGGAAATCCCGTACCGCTGCAACTCCCGCACTTCCGCCCACGTCAGGCAATTCCGCCCTTTAAATTGCCGGGCGTTTTCCCCGATAAACTCTGTGGGGAGAAACATGGTTGCAGCGAAGTTGAACCGCTGCAGGACCGGAAAGGCTTCCCTGTAAAAGTTACCGTAGCCATCGTCGAAAGTGATGGCTACATGTTTCAATCGTGTTCCAGTCGGAGATTCAAGGATGTCCGTTGCCTCCGCCAGGCTGCAGGTCCGGTATCCGCTCCGATGCAGATATTCCATTTGGGCAACAAACGCTGCCGGAGAGGTTGCTGTGCGGTAATACGGGTGCATTCCAGACTCGTCTTCATCCGCGATGCTATGGTACATCAGAATCGGGATGGATGCCTGTCCTTTCGACGAGAGCCGCTTCAGCGGGGCAACAACGTATAAACTGGCAAACCGGTCGAGACGGAGGCTCATAGATTGGTTCTCTTACTTGGATTGGCTCGCTCACTTGGATTGGCTCGCTCACTTGGCCAAGCGGAATTTCCGGGCAATCACTCGCAGGATGCCGTCGGCCTTTACGCTGTCAGTTCTGCGGCCGTCAAGGAGATGTCCTCGCCCTCGACGCGCATGCGTGGAGCCCCGGCGTTGAATGCGCGCATCTCCCCAACCACCCTCGCCTGCTGGTCGGTGGTCAACTGGGGGAACATGGGCAACGAAACGATTTCGCTTGCCACCCGAGATGCAATCGGGAAGTCATGCGGACTGTAGTTCAGCGAGGCATAGGCTTTTTGCAAATGGAGCGGGACCGGGTAATGAATTCCGGTGCCGATGCCCGCCAGCTTCAGGTGGTCCATGAGGCCGTCGCGATCACCGGTGCGAATGACATAGAGGTGATACACGGCGCGAGACCAGGAGGGCTCATATGGAATGCCGGCGGCATCGTTGGTGGCGAGCAGACGGTTGTACTCGGCGGCCCGTTCGCGACGCTGCGCGTTCCACCGCTCAAGATGTGCGAGCTTCGCCTTTAGAAATCCGGCCTGGATTGCGTCCAGCCGTCCGTTGTAGCCTTCCACATCGTGGTGGTACTTCCTCGCCTGGCCGTGATCGCGCAGCATTCTGATTTTGTCGGCAATACCGACTTCGTTGGTGGTGACCGCACCAGCTTCGCCGCAGGCGCCAAGGTTTTTCCCCGGATAAAAGCTGAATGCCGCTGCCCGTCCCATAGACCCGGCACGCATCCAGCGATTGTGTTTCCGGGAAAAATACGCGGCCCCGTGTGCCTGGCAGGCATCTTCAACTACGGTCAGACTGTATTCGTCGGCCAGTTGCAGAATTGCATCCATATCGGCCATCTGACCGTAAAGATGCACTGGCACCAGCGCGGTTACCGGCCGATGACTGCGCTGGCTGATGAGCCTTCCCGACGAGTCTCTCGCGCATTGCTCCTCGAGAAAACGTCGCAGCAATTCGACCGACATGTTGTAGGTGTACTCGTCGATGTCGATGAATTCCGGCAACGCACCAGCCTGCGAGATCGCTTCCGTGGTGGCGATGAAGGTATGCGGCACGGTCAGCACCACGTCGCCGGGCTGTACGCCGCACGCCATCAGGGCGAAGCGCAAGGCATCTGTTCCGCTACTGACGGCGATGGCGCGGTCAACCTCGCAGAACGCGGCAAAGGCATCCTCAAACTCTTCCACCATGCGGCCGCCAATAAAGCCGGCTGTGCGAAGCACTTCTTGAAAAACCTCAGTAAGCTCCTGTTCAAGCTCCGCATGCGGAGTAATGAGATCGAGGAATGGAATTGTGCTGGGTGAGCTAGATGTCGACATGGTGTCCTTCCTCCGCCTGTTCGATGGAACGTAGTATCCGGGCCGGATTTCCGGCCACGATAGAGTTGGGCGGTACATCTCTTGTGACGACGCTGCCAGCGCCGACTATGGCGTTCTCGCCGATGCTGAGGTTGGAAAGGAGGGTAGAACCGGAGCC
>JBDTBI010000265.1:0-5217 GCA_039924215.1 Acidobacteriaceae bacterium | reverse complement strand
CAGAAGCGGAAGCGGCGCTGATCCTGTACAACACCTGCTCCATTCGCGACAAGGCGGAGCAGAAGGTTTTCAATCGCCTGAACGACTACAAGGCCCTCTACAAACAAGGCAAGCGCTTTGGCGTGCTGGGGTGCGTGGCGCAGCAGGAAGGGGAGCGGATTTTTGACCGCGCGCCGTATGTTTCGTTGGTTTCCGGATCAGCCTCCTACAGGAAATTGCCGGAGATGCTGGCTCAGCTGGAAGCCGGGGAGACCAGAATTACCGGCCTGGACGACCGGCAGACAGATGAGACGTTTGAAACCGAATTTACTGCCCGCAGCAACAGGCACCGGGGATACATCACCATTATTGAAGGCTGCGATAAGTTCTGCGCCTATTGCGTGGTGCCGTATACGCGGGGGAAAGAACGGAGCCGGACCTCGGACTCTGTACTGGCCGAGGCGCAACGGATGGCCGAGACGGGGTATACGGACATCCAATTACTGGGCCAGAATGTGAATTCCTATCGCGATTCCTCCGGTAAGATGAGTTTTGCGGAATTGCTGACCGCCGTCGGCCAGGTGGCAGGGATTCGACGAGTTCGCTTCACGACATCTCATCCGCGTGACTTTACCCGCGACATAGTAGCGGCCATTGATGCCACGCCGACGCTTTGCGACCATGTGCATCTGCCGGTCCAGAGCGGATCGTCGCGCGTCCTGCAGCGGATGCAGCGCGAGTATACGCGGGAGTGGTATCTGGAACGCATTGCCTGGGTCCGGGCGGCGCGACGCCCGATCAGCATGACGACGGACATCATTGTGGGGTTTCCAGGCGAAACCGAGGAAGATTTCGAGCAGACGCTTACCCTGCTGGAGGAGGTCGGCTACGATGCCGTGTTTGCCTTCAAATACTCGCCCCGGCCCAATACGCCGGCACTTTCCATGGAAGACAGCATTCCGGAGGATGTAAAGAGCAAGCGCTTGCAGACTCTTCTGGAAAGCCAGAGAGCGCTTCAGAAGTTTCGATATGCTCGGCATGTCGGGGAAATAATGGAAGTAATGGTTGAAGGAAGTAACGCGGCGCGAGGGCAAGTCTCGGGACGCAGCTCACAAAATAAAGTGGTGAACTTTACAGTGGAATCACCGATTTTTCCAGCTCCTGGGACGTATATGGATATTCGCATCACGCAAAGTTTTCCAAACAGCCTACTCGGCGAAGCAGTCGATGCCGGTCGGCCCTCGACGGTTCCTGCGGGAGAGGAAGTGAGTGTTGTATGAGTACACCTCTCGAGCACGATGCGGGCGTCGCACAGGCGGATGAAATGGAAGTGAAGATCCGCGGGCTGATGATGGACCCAGTAACAAACATGCCGATGGTGGTGCTGAAAGACATCCAGAGCGACGCTCTGGTGCCCATCTGGGTGGGAATTTTCGAGGCGAATGCCATCGCCCTGGAGATTGAAAAGACGGCGATGCCACGCCCGATGACGCACGATCTTCTGGCCAATCTGATTCGCACGCTGGATGGAGAAGTGCGGCGGGTGGTGATTACCGAACTGCGCGACGACGTGTTTTATGCGCTGATCTGGATGGAGCGCGGCGGGGAATTGATCAGCCTGGATGCGCGCCCCTCCGATGCGCTAGCCTTGGCTCTGCGCACGGATTGCCCCATCTTTTTGTCCGCACAGGTATTGCGCACCACTAAGCTGGCGAATGCCGGGGTGGAGAATTTTTCCACCGACGAACTGCGTCGCTGGCTGGAAAACCTGAACGATGATGACCTCGGCCGCTACAAAATGTAAACGAATGCCACGCTGCGCGCTTTTTTTACTGTAAGATTTCGCCCATGCCGTCGCTACCCAAGGTTTGGAAGAGAAGCCTGTTCCGGGCCGTGGCGCACGCAGAACGCACGCTGCGTGGCAGCCAACATCCCTCCATAGATGACCTCCGACAGATTCGCAATTTCCTGATGTTGCAATATGAATCACCCCTTGGCAGTGTGGTTCACGCGACACCGCTGCTGGAAGCGCTGCGGCAAGCCATGCCGGATGCGGCGATCACAGTCGCCGCTGGTCGCATGGCGGCAAGCGTACTGCAACACAATCCCTCGATCGATCGCTGTGTTGTGACTCCAAATCCGTTGGAGAATTTTCGTGCGTCTGTCGGTGCGGTGCAAGGTCTGTTGCGAGCGATGCCAGAGGGTCCGCGCTGCGTGATAACGACCGTTGGGAATCAACGCTCGCGACTGGCGATCCTGGGTACCCTGGCCGGTGACGCGGAGCGAGTTGGCTACACCTTGGCGCCGGAGCTATATGATGTGTCGCTTTGTTTTCAGCCTGAATGCGGGCAGATCGAAGGCAACCTCAACATTGCCCGTAGCCTGGGACACGATGTTCCTTTCTGCGAGCCTCGCATGTATTTCTCTCAGAAGGATGCCGAGCATGCGGAAGAATGGCTCAAACCGATTCCAGGCAAGGCTCTACGGATCGCATTTGTAACGCAAAATAGCGGCGGCCAACGCAATCAATGGAGCGTGGCGCGTTTTCAGCAGGTCATCTCTCATCTGTCGCAGCATCAGAACGCAGTTCCAATTTTTCCTGGCACGGCGAACGACGCTGTGGCCATTGAGGCGCTGCGCGAGAACTTGCCGGATCGAGGAATTTCTCTGGCCGGGAAGACGACGATTCCAGAGCTTGCGGCCGTTTTATCGCAGTGCGACCTGGTGGTCAGCCTGGATACAGGCACGTTTCATGTAGCGCGCGCGGTTGGATTGCCCGGTGTCGTGATCGCGCCGGCGTGGCAGAGCCCACTGGAGTGGTTGCCAGTCGGGCACTCACGGTATCGAGTGCTGCGCGGACCGTCGTTTCAGGAGGCTCCGCCAGAGTATTGGATTGAGGAGGTCAGCGTGGAGCAGGTGATAGCCGCCGCTGTCGAGCTGCTCGACGAATTTCCACCGTCGATGGAACAGCGTGCCGTTCGAATGCAGGCTTCGCTCGCTTCGCCCTCCGCTCTGCGACAATAGCGAACAGCATATGGGCATACTGACACGCATCCTGAAAATACTGGCAGCCCTGATGACTTCCAACCTGGTGAGTCTGATCACCAAGTTGCTGCTGCCGCCCATATTCCTGTATCGATACGGCACGACTCTGTACGGAGAATGGATTGCGTTGTCCGGCGCGGTGGCCTATCTGAGCACGCTGAACTTCGGCATCCAGACCTACGTTACGCAAGACCTGACAGTGCGCTACCAGCGCAACGAGTTGGGAGCCTACCATCTGCAGCAATCCACTTCACTGCGCGTGCTGCTGGGTATTTTAGGCAGCGCGGCGCTGGTGTGCCTGGTGGTCTTCACCCTTCCTGTGCAGCAATGGCTGCGGCTGACTCTTTCCCAGCAAGTGACTTCAGAGACGCTCTACCTGCTGGCGCTGCAAATTCTGCTGGGCGTGTTGTTCAACTACTTTACGGGCATGTTTATGGTACTGAGCCGCGCACATGTGGGGGTGTTGTGGGTAAACGGCCTGCGGCTGACGATGGTGCTGGGGACTTCGGCGGGTGCATGGTTGCGCTGGTCCTTTCCAGTTCTGGCCGGATTGCAGCTCGTCGTGTACGGTCTTGGAGTCGCGCTGGTATTGCTGCACATTCGCCGAGTAGCGCCGGAGATCTTTCCGAAAATCAGCTTGTGGGACCGCAGTGCGGTGCGCGCCATTCTGAAGCCGAGCAGTTACTTTGGCCTAATTAGCATGAGCACGTTCCTCTCCTATGAAGTTCCGGTATTGATTTTGCAGCGTGAAGCAGGACCGTTTGTTGTAGTCGTGTTCACTGTGATGCGAACCATCTTTTCCATGTGTCGCCAGATATTGAATGCGCCAACCCAAGCCATGGGAGCGGAGATTACGCGCCTGTTCGGCAGGCAGGAGTGGCGGGAGCTGACCGCCGTCTACACCTATTCCGAGCGCATGATCTTTGCGGCGATTCCGGTGGTGAACCTGGGCGTGCTGATTCTGTCGCCGGTGTTGCTAATGATCTGGCTGCATCGACCCAATCTCTTTGACCTGTTTGCGTACGTGATGATGGCAGCCATTTCCATGACGCTGAGCGCGAAGGAGCACAAATTCCAGTTTCAATTTTCGACCAACACGCACGAGCAACTGGCACGCATCATGTTTTTCAGCTATGTGGCGCTGGTGATTGTCACCGTCCCCATGGTGCATTGGCTGGGAATGCTTGGCTTTTTGTACACGTGGTTTGCGGTCGAGTTATTCCAGGTTGTTCGCATTATCGGTTTGAACAAGAAGCTATTCGCCCATACTGGCCAACATAGCCTCACGTATGTCTACCGGCTCCTCGCGCTGTCGAGTAGCGGACTGTTGGTCGCTGGCGTCATTCTGTCGCACACGTATCAGGACCTGTACCGATGGCAGTTTGTGGCGTCCGTTTCGATGAGCGCAGTATTGACTGTGGCGGCGTTCTTCCTGTTCGATATGCGCATCATTGTGAAAAAGCTATGGGCCCGGTTCGGAGCTAGATTTCTCAGTCCCCAGTGAGCAGCGACTTTGCCTCACGACTGAGCCAAAGAACCAGCCGGGTGTCCGGTACCCGATACAGCTCAAGATCGGTGCGCTCGTTCAAATACCGGACAACGCCGCGCCAGCCAGGCGAATAATCATCCCATACGATTGCGGTCACTGCATCGCGCACAAGACTGAAAGCGGCCTTCGTATCGTTCGCGACATAATCGTACGAGTGTGCACCATCCACATAGACAAGATCGAAAGTCTTCCCCATAGCGGAAAAATCAAACTGAGCCGAATCTCCCTCATGTTGTGTAATTCGCACTGCTTCCGGTTTGTCTTCAAAAACCCAGTGTCGTTGTTGTGCCGGTATATAGCCCTTGTCATCGTGCGCAAAGCTCAGAACAGGAAGATTGCCGGTAGGGAGATCCAATGTATCGATCGTCAGAGTTGGCAAGTTCATCGCCAGGGTAAGTGCCGTGACTCCCGTAAAGGTCCCTATCTCAAAGACTCGATGCGCATTCAGCACTTTGGCCAGCAACACGAGGAAACAGAGGCCTTCCACACTCTGTGTCCCATCCCCGAGATAGGCCTTTGGGGGCAACGTAACCATCGGAGTTCCAAGTTTTTGCAGGAGTCCATTGGATGCCTGGGGTATAGGCGAGGAGTGGAGGAACTCACGGTAGAAGAACAGGTCAGCCGCATCTCGCACGGCGGAGGAA
>JBDTBI010000264.1:0-3506 GCA_039924215.1 Acidobacteriaceae bacterium | reverse complement strand
ACCTCGATGGCCATCTGCTGCCGGCTGGGCGGCTGCGAGAATCGTCCCGGGCGTTAGGCCGAGCGGACATCTGCGTGCTGCGCGCAGAAGATTCTGATCTGGATCCAAGCTTGGTGAATCGCGTACTTAATATGATGCAGCCGTCGAATGCAGATCGGGACCCGGCGCGTTTATGGATCGTGGAGCGCAAGACAACGCTGCCCGCTACCGCAGTTGCAATTTCCAAAGCGGTGGCGTTTTGTGCGATAGGCGATGCAAACGGGTTTTTCCATGGATTGCGAAAAGCCGGTATCGACCCGCAGGCGACGATTGCGTTTCGCGACCACCACATCTACACGAAGAAAGATATCGAACGCCTGCAAGCAACTGCGCGACGTAGCGGGGCGCAATGCTTCCTGACCACCGAGAAGGACGGTGTCCGGCTCACTGATGCATTCCGGGCCGACTTGGAAAAGGTGTGTCCACTCGTACTTGCCGGACTCGAGGTATCCCTCCGCGAAGAGACTCGCTCGATCGAGATGTTGAACGCTCTGCTGAGCCAAAGACTTCAAGTCCCCCCTCGCAACGTGCGATGATGAATCGTTGCCACCTCAAATTCAAGGTCTGCGTATCCTGATAGTGCGGCTGGGCGCGATGGGAGATGTCCTTCACGCGATGCCGGCCGTGACGGCGCTGCGCGCTGCTCTCGATACGGCGCAACCCGGTAGCTGGATCGCCTGGGCCATTGAACCACAGTGGGCGCCGCTCCTGTGCGCCGACTCGCAGTCACGTACCACGGTGTGCGGGCCGGAGATGCCGATCGTCGATGGCTTGTACCCCGTCCATGCCAGACGATGGGTTCGCCATCCTTTTTCAGCTTCGACAATCACAGGGGTCCGGGATCTCCGCCGTGCGTTGCGTGCAAAACAATATGATGTTTGCATTGACCTGCAGGGGGCTGTCCGTTCGGCCTTGATTGGGCGCATGGCATCGGCATCGCGGATGGTTGGAGAGGCGCATCCACGTGAGCCTCTCGCGAGCTGGCTTTTTGGCGAGCGAATCGAGACGTCCGGAGCCCATGTGATCGAGCAGGCAAATGAAGTCGTAGCGGCCGCCTTCGGAAAACCTCTTGCTTCTCTTCCTGCGGCATTGCCCACCGATCCGGCCGCGGAAGCATGGTGCGATGCATGGCTGGCGGAGCGCGGGATCGAGCAATTTGTCCTGATGAATCCCGGCGCGGGCTGGGGAGCAAAGCGCTGGCCAGCCGAACGCTATGCGACAGTGGCCGCGGAATTGGCACAGATGGGTTACGCCACCATCGTGAACGTCGGCCCCGGCGAGTCGGCCCTGGCGGAAGTGGTTTGTGGCAACGCCGATTCACGTTCCTTTAGGATGACGGGAAGCATTGGACAGCTGATCGCCTGCACTCGCCGAGCCAGCTTGTTTATCGGGGGAGATACGGGCCCCTTGCATCTGGCCGCCGCGCTGCAGGTTCCTGTGGTCGGCATCTACGGTCCGACGGACCCGGCACGCAATGGTCCGTATGGGACACGCAGCCGTGTTTTGCGGCATCCAGCGAGCCGACGAGATCATAGCCGGAAGAACGAGCCTGAGGCTGGACTGTTGACGATTACAGCAAGGGATGTACTGGAGGCTGCGCAACAACTTTTTGAGGAAAAGACAGGGGCGCGGTGAGCGAAGCTACTTTCAGTCAACGATGGAGAAAGATATCGCGGCGCATTCGTGTTCCGCTGGGGTTTCTTTTTGTCATCTTTTATATTTGGCTGGCACGACCATCGTTTCTCTCTTTGTGGATAAGCCTCGCACTGGTGATACCGGGAATTCTGCTGCGCGGCTATGCCTCCGGATATGTCAAGAAAAACGCAGAGCTAACGACCACAGGCCCATATGCCTATACGCGCAATCCCTTGTACCTCGGCTCAATCTTGATTGCCTTTGGGTTTGCGCTGGCGGCGCGCAGCATTTGGATTGCGGTTGCATTAACGATCCTTTTTCTCGTGATTTATGGGCCGGTGATCCTGGGCGAAGAAGAGTATCTGCGCTCACAATTTCCCGGATATGAGGAGTATTGCAGGCGCGTGCCGCGATTGCTGCCGCGACCCTGGGCTGCACAGTCTGGCTTGAGCCGCGGCTTTTCTTCCGATCTTTACCGAAAGCATCGCGAATACAATTCGCTTTTGGGCTCCTTCTGCGTGTACCTTGTTTTGATAGCCCGTATCTTCCTTTGGCATTGATCATCAGAGAGTTTGCGACCTTGATTTGGAAGCTTACGGTGAAAATGTATGCAACAAAGAAAAGAAATATGCCCAAATTTTTAACGGTTTTTGTTGCTGGATCGATCCTGCTGAGCGCCTTGTATCCGGCGGCACATGCGCAGACGCCTGCCCTCCATCCTCCAACTTCAGAATTCCAAATTCCGACAAATGAAACGCTGACGTACGCAGTGGACTGGCGTGTGTTTCCAGCTGGAACTGCTACATTTCATCTGCGGTCAGAAGGCGCGAATGTGCATGTGACGGCAACGGCGGCGTCCATCGGTACGGTGAACCTTCTCTTTCCAGTGAATGACCGATATGACAGCATCTTCAACCAAAAGACCGGATGCTCGTCGGAATACCGCAAGCAAATTCAGGAAGGTCGGAGACGGCTGACAGGCTTGATGGAGTTGGATTACGGAAGCCACCTACAAAAGCTGCACGAGAAAAATCTGGTCACCGGAACCATCAAGCAGCGAACTTCGCCGATTCCCAATTGCGTGACGGATGTTCTTTCCGGGATATTCTATGTCGCGACGCAACCCCTGCAAGTCGGCCACGATTTCCGCTTTCCCCTCGCCGATGGAGGTCACGTCGTGAACGTCACAATGAAAGTGGAAGCCAAAGAGAAAGTTCTGACGCCTGCGGGAACTTTTCCTGCAGTTCGCGTACAGCCTACCGCCGATGCCGGTGTGGTGAAGAATCGCGGAAACATATGGATCTGGTATTCCGACGATGCCCGCCATCTTCCGGTGAAGGTGCGCGCCTACTTGTTTTGGGGCACCATTACGATGCGCCTGACGAGCGTCACCAATAAATAAACACAGATGATTGGAATGCCGGTGACGGGAATCAGCGCGTGGGCTGAATGCTGGTGCCGTTCAGCAGGAAGCTGCTGAGGCCGAGTGTGTCCGTGCGATACACACGGACATGCGCACCCTGCAGCTCATCGAGTACCGATACCCGTGGATGGCCGAAGGGATTGTGGCGGCCTACTGAGATGACTGCGAACTGCGGATGTACGGCGGCCAGAAACGGAGGAATCGTCGAAGTACTGCTGCCGTGGTGCCCTACCTTCAAAAGCCCAGCCGCCAGCGGCTCGGTCGCAAGCATTTGTTCTTCTATCGGGGCCTCTGCGTCCCCTTCGAGCAGGGCAGAGGTCTTCTCGTAGCGAAGGTGCATCACCAAAGAATCGTCATTGGACGCGAGCGGCCCTGGTTGATAGGTGGCAGCCGGCGCAAGGATGCGGAC
>JBDTBI010000263.1:0-4119 GCA_039924215.1 Acidobacteriaceae bacterium | reverse complement strand
TATTGACATCGTGCATGGTTGGATCGCCGTTGCGGAACTCGACGGGTTGGCCAGTCATTACACCAAGGACGTGCGGCACATAGCGACAGCCCTTTTGGTCCAGCACGACCGGAGTCTGGCTTGGCGGATAAATCCGATGGCCCAGTCCGGCTTTGATATAGATAAAAACATTTGCCATCTTTCCGTCGTGGACCACATATTGCTGCGTGGTATTTGACGTCGGTGTCGCCAGGCTGCACGCCGGGTCCTGCGCCATGTCGATGACAACCGGCTTCGGAGCCTTCCCAGTGAATTGAATGGTGCCGGATACCGTGCCTGCCGTTGCAAGATCGATATGTGAATTGGCTGGCTGTGCGGCCGCGGTGCTGCTTTGCGCCGCGGATTTACCGGAAGGATGAGCCGTCGTATTCTTCGTGTGGCAACCTGCCAGTGCCACAACCAGGATGGGTAAACCCCACAATCCTTTGCGACGATACATTCTCTTCCACATCAACATTTTTCCTTTTCAGTCCAAATAAACGGAGGTCCAAATGCGCTGCTCCGCAGAGGACTTTAGTTGTCCAACGCTCTGATCACCGCGTCCCCGAATTCATTGGTTCCAGCCGTGCCCCCAACGTCGCGCGTCAGCGATTGTCTGGCTTCGTACACCTTCTCAATCGCGTGATGTAAGCGGTCCGCCGCATCTGTTTCGCCGATGTGTCGCAGCATCAGCACAGCCGATTGCAACAGCGCAGTTGGATTTGCGATATTCTTGCCGGCAATGTCCGGCGCGGAACCGTGCACAGCCTCAAAGATGGCGCAGTCCGCGCCCAGATTTGCTCCTGGAACCAGGCCGAGCCCGCCAACAAAGGCCGCGCACAAGTCGCTGATGATGTCGCCATAGAGATTTTCCAGCAACAGCATGTCGTACTGGTAGGGGTTCGTCACCAGTTGCATGCAGGTGTTGTCAACCAGGTGCTCTCCGTAGACGATGTCCTTGTATTTTTTTGCAACGTCGCGCGCGCAGCGTAGAAAGAGCCCGTCAGACATCTTCATGATGTTTGCTTTATGGATGGCATGGATCTTCTTCCGGCCTTGCTTGCGAGCATAGTCAAAAGCGAACTCGGCAATTCTAGTAGAGGCTTTTTCTGTGATGATCTTGATCGACTCCACGACGCCCGGTACCACTTCGTGTTCAATCCCTACGTACTCGCCTTCCGTGTTTTCCCGAATGATGATCAGATCCACGCCCGGATAGTGCGTAGGCAGGCCAGGCAGGTTCTGGATGGGACGAAAATTTGCATACAGTTGAAAATGCTTGCGCAGCACGACATTGATCGATGAAAAGCCGCCGCCGATCGGTGTCGTCACCGGGCCTTTCAAGGCGACACGGTTGCGGTCGATCGAGGAATATAGATCCTTGGGAATGTATTCCTGGTAACGCTCGAACGCCTCCGCCCCGGCCAGATATTCTTCCCAACGGAATTTCACGCCCGTCGCTTCCAGGATTCTGATCACGACGCGGGTAATTTCCGGCCCAATCCCATCACCTGGAATCAGAGTGATCTGGTGTTCTCGTACTGAAGATGTGGCATTCATGGTAGGTTGATCTCCAAAATATTCGTTCCATCCTGAATGAATCGGTGTGGAACGGGCTAGAGCGATTCCAGTTCGGACTTGAACTCATTCACATCCTGAAAGTCGCGATGCACGGAAGCGAATCGAATGTACGCCACGGTATCGAGCGCCTTCAGTTGCTGCATAATCAGCTCGCCTACTTCGACAGAACTGCGTTCACGCTCGGGGGAATCGACCACAAGGCTTTCCACCCTGTTTACGATGGATTCCAGTTGTGCTGCTGGGACGGGCCGTTTTTCGCAGGCGCGCAACAGGCCACTTAAAACTTTTTGACGCTCGAATTTTTCGCGGCGGCCATCTTTCTTGATGACCATGTAAGGAATTTCGTCCAGACGCTCATAGGTGGTGAAGCGCTTTTCGCAGCGCTCGCACTCGCGTCTCCGCCGGATGGAGTCGGCTTCCTTGCTTTCTCGCGAATCGACAACACGGTCCTGGGTAAAGCCACAATAAGGGCATTTCATCGGTATAGTTTGATTCTATCAACCTGGAGGAGTTCGCGGACAGTGTCTGGGGATCAGCCCAGCCTGACAGCGCGCAGACGCAACGCGTTCGTGATCACGGAAACGGAGCTCATCGTCATGGCGGCGCTGGCAATCATGGGACTCAGCAGCAGTCCGAAAAACGGGTACAGAATTCCCGCGGCAATTGGCACCCCGAGGGAGTTATAGAAGAATGCAAACCACAGGTTCTGCCGGATATTCCGCATGGTCGCCCGGCTCAGGTTGCGGGCCCGCACAATGCCGCGCAGGTCACCCTTCACCAGCACAATACCCGCACTTTCAATCGCGATATCGGTGCCTGTGCCCATGGCAATCCCCACTTCCGCCTGGGCCAATGCGGGCGCGTCATTCACACCGTCTCCGGCCATCGCCACCTTGCCGCTGGCCTGCAATCGTTGGATTACCTGCGCCTTCTGTTGCGGCAGAACCCCCGCCTCCACCTGGTCTATGCCAAGCTTCCTGGCGACGGCCTCCGCAGTTGTGCGCGTGTCCCCGGTCAGCATTACCACACGCAGGCCATCCCGATGCAGTTGTGGGATTGCCTCTCGGGCGGACTCCTTAATCGGATCGGAAACGCCCAGCAGTGCCGCCAGAGCGCCATCGACCGCAGCGAACAGAACTGTGGCTCCCTCCCGCTGCATCGCTTCGGCCAGGCCCGCCGCATCTCCCAGCGGGATTCCAGATTCCTGCATCTGCGCCAGGTTGCCAATCACAACCATGTGATCGTCCACCCTGGCGGAAGCACCTTTCCCAGTTGCCGACTGAAATTCGTCCGCCGGTGCAAGAGTCAGGTTCCGGGCTGTCGCCGCGCGAAGGATCGCGCCCGCCAAAGGATGCTCGCTCGCCTGTTCGAGACTGGCAACCAGTCGCAGCATTTCATTTTCCGCAAAGGCCCCTAGTGTCTCGATCTGAGTCACCTGCGGTTTGCCTTCCGTCAGCGTGCCGGTTTTATCCACTACCAAAATCGTCACCTGGGACAGCGTTTCCAGTGCCTCTGCGTTGCGCACCAGGACTCCTGACTGTGCCCCGCGTCCTGTGCCCACCATGATCGACATCGGTGTTGCCAGCCCCAGCGCGCAGGGGCAGGCGATGATCAGGACTGCGACGCCGTTGACCAGTGCATGCGCCAGTCGCGGCTCCGGTCCCCACACTGCCCAGATGATCGCAGTCAGGATTGCAATCGCCACCACTGCGGGTACAAACCAACCCGCCACCTGATCAGCCAGCCGCTGAATTGGGGCACGGGTCCGCTGCGCTGCGCTTACCATCTGGACAATCTGACTGAGCAACGTTTCGCTGCCGACGCGTTCAGCACGCATCAGGAAGCTGCCGGTTGCGTTGATCGTTCCCCCTGTCACCTGGCTGCCTTTGGTTTTCTCTACCGGCAGGGGTTCGCCAGTCACCAGTGACTCGTCGATGCTGCTCCCACCGTCCAGCACCACCCCATCGACTGGAACCTTTTCGCCGGGACGCACGCGGAGCGTGTTGCCCACAACCACCTCATCGAGCGGCCGATCTTCTTCCCGGCCATCCGCCAGCACGACGCGAGCCGTTTTCGGCGCGAGTCCCAGAAGCGACTTGAGTGCGCTCGATGTCCGGCTGCGCGCCTTCAACTCCAGCACTTGACCCAGGAGTACGAGCGCAGTAATCACGGCAGCCGGTTCAAAGTACAGATGAATGGAGCCATCCGGCGCTCGCAGCGTTGCCGGCACGTATCGGGCAAAGATCAGTGCGCACAGGCTGGAAAGATAGCTGACCCCGATGCCCAGGCCGATCAGGGTGAACATATTCAGGCGCATGGTGCGGACTGAGTTCCATCCGCGTTCCAGAAATGGCCAGCCGCACCACAGGACGACGGGAGTTGCCAGCGCAAACTCCACCCACCCAAGCGTTGTTTTTCCGAGCAGCCTGGCAATCGGGTGCGCCGGGAGAAGATCGTCGACCATCACAGCCAGCAAGGGAATCGTCAATGCTACCGCTACCCAGAAGCGTCGCCGCATAT
>JBDTBI010000262.1:0-6584 GCA_039924215.1 Acidobacteriaceae bacterium | reverse complement strand
CGTCAAGACATGCAGGACCAGCCAAAAATGATTCCCCAGCGTGAATCTACTTTCTTTGCTAATGGCCGCTCGGTTCGCCCGCAGGTGGAAGGAACCGTGGCTCGCGGTCAGCAGGACACCAACGACTATTTCCATACCGGCATCAGCAACCAGCAGGCCCAGGACTTGATGCCGTTCCCTGTCACCATGCCCGTGCTGGAGCGCGGCCAGGAACAATACAATATCTATTGCACGCCATGCCATTCCCGTGTCGGAAATGGGCGAGGCATGATTGTCCTGCGCGGATATAAACCGGCGGGCGATCTGGACGGGGCACGAATCCGTCCGGAACCGATGGGGCATTATTTTGACGTAATCAGCCATGGGTATGGCGCCATGCCGGACTATGCGGCACAGATCTCCGTCAAGGATCGCTGGGCCATCGTGGCCTATATTCGAGCTCTGCAGTTGAGCCAAGATGCCCCGATCGGCGATGTACCGGCGGGAACCAACATTCAGACCCTGGCGGAAGTATCGCAGCAGATGGGATATTCGGCGAAGTTCCCCGAAGGATGGACGTTTCCGGCGTTGACCAATGTTCCCAGCGCGGGAGATATGTTTCCGCCGAATACAAACTCCGGAGCCAAGCAATCAACCGGTCCGGATGCCCCGGATTATGGGCCCCCCGGAAAACCACCAACTCTACCGGCAGAACCTCAGTAGGCGGGAACGGATACAAGCATGGAACAAGAACCTCACGCATATCATTTGTCCACGGACCTGAGCGCTCCACCCGCGGTACTTCGCTGGCGGAGGCGCGCCGTTATCGCTGCTGTTGTGTTTGCTGCTCTGGCGGTGATCGATTTGCTCATCAGTCGCAGCTTTGACTATGTCTTGCGTGGCTGGCTGATGGGATTGATGGTATGCCTCAGCTTTTGCTGTGGCGGCATGGCAATCCTTATGCTGCAGTGGACCACCGGAGGCAAATGGGGCCTGCTGATCCGGCGCCCTCTGGAAGCGATGAGCCGGACGCTGCCGCTCGTGTTCCTCATGTTTCTTCCGATCGCGTTTTTCGCGAAGAGACTGTATATCTGGGCGCGATTCACCGATACGGTCTCGGCACTGCACGCCGGGCTGATTGATCCCATGCAGGCCCACGCGATCGCGTACAAGGAACCGTGGCTGCATCTTTATGGCTTCGGCGGCTTCTGGGCCCGCGGCATCATTTACTTCATCGTCTTTGGGGTTTTCACCTACTATCTGAATCGCTGGTCGCTGCAGCGCGATACCGACACGCAGCATGGCAACTGGTTCTGGCAGAAGCGCTTTGAAAACCTGAGCGGAGCCGGGATGGTCGTCTACTCGCTTGTGCTGACCGGCATGTGCGTGGACTGGACCATGTCGCTCGATCCCACATGGTATTCCTCGATGTACGGCTTCCTTTTCCTGGTATCGCAGGCATATGCCGCGTTTGCGATGGTGGTGCTGATCGTATTGGCACTTTCTCAATACGAGCCGATCAACGGCATTATGCGCGTCACGGAACAACACGATTTGGGCAAACTTCTATTTGCCTTTGTCATGCTGAATATCTACATCGCCTTCTCGCAATGGCTCGTCATCTGGTCCGGCAATCAGTCCAACGAAATCCGTTGGTATATGGATCGCATCACGGGGGGATGGGGACCGGTGGCGGGGTTGGACTTCCTGTTCCACTGGGCGCTTCCGTTCTTCCTGCTGCTATCGCGGGACATCAAGCGCAACAAGCGCAAGCTGGCAACAGTGTGCTTGATCATGCTGTTTGCGCGCTTCTGGGACACCTGGTGGCTGATTGCGCCGGCATTCCCGGACCAGAGCCGCAACCTGCATTTCAGCGTCGGCATGTTGCAATATATCTTTGTACCCGCAGCGATGACCGCCCTCTGGTTGGCCTACTGCTTCACCCTCCTGCGGAAACGCGGCCTGGTGGCCTTGCATGATCCGCATCTGACTGAAATTCTGGAGTCTGAACATGTCCACGCATAACCCAAACGATGCTCACGATCCGAAAGATCCAGAGAGCCAGGAATCATCCGGCGGCTTTCTGTCGCATCATGAGCAGAGCAACCCGCAAAGCAAAAAAGCCGGCTTTGAGCTGTCGGATGCCAATGTTACGGATGTAGCCGGCTTTCTTGTCGTCATGGTAGCGTTCGTTGCGGTTATCTTTGTCCTGGCTTTTGGAGTCGGGAAATTGATCAATAACGGATTGGCTAAAGAGGATGGCCCGGCCAACAAGTGGCATCAACAGGCCGGCGTGAAGCCAGGTGACATGGTATCGGACCCAAGAATCCAGCAACAGCAATTGCAGCAATTGGTGGAACGATTTCCGGAGCCGCGGCTCCAGACAGATAATGGCGCAATGGATGTGGCGGACATGCACGCTCGCGAAGATATGCTGCTGAAGTACTACACGTGGGCGGATGAGAAGAATCAAACGGTCAGAATTCCCATCACCCTCGCGATGCAACTGATCGCGCAGAAGGGGCTTCCGGTCGAAAGCCAGCACGCGACCGATGAGCAGCACATGTTTGGAGACGGCTCAACTGTAATCACGGCACCCCTTACGGACGGATTTGCGCGTACCGGGCCGGAACTCAAGATGATCGAAGCGCGGCAGCAGCGGCTGGGCATTGGCCCCTACGCAGCGGAGCGGGCATCCACAAATTAAGCCGTGGATTGTTTCGCAACGCGGGACGGTGACAGCATTAGATTCAGAAATAGCAGTACAGGGAATATTCCGGACAAGGTTATGACGGCAGCATCCCCAATTCGGTTCCGCTTTGTGTCTGCAAAGACGCTGATGGCGGCGCTGTCCGTATGTTTGATGGCGGGATGCCTGCCGGGCATCGCTCATGCCCAGGTAGCGCCGATCGGCGAAAGATCCATGGGGAATACAGACCCGGATAAGCTGCCGACGATTTTGCAAAAGGTGACAATTCAACAACGGCTCGATCAACCTCTTCCGCTGAACGCCGTTTTCCGCGACGAGACAGGCCGCACCGTTCATCTGGGTGAGTATTTCGGCCAACGTCCCGCGATCCTGGCTCTCGTCTACTACCGCTGCCCTATGCTTTGTTCCGAGGAACTGAACGGATTGGTGGGCGCGCTGGAGATGCTGAAATTTACACCGGGAAAAGACTTCGACGTGATCGTGGCCAGTTTCGACCCAAGCGAAGGACCGGCCCTCGCAGCTTCAGAGAAAGCGCTCTATCTGAAGCGCTATGGCCGCATGGATACGGCAAACGGGTGGCATTTTCTAACGGGTCCGCAGACCTCAATTGACGCGCTCACAAAGGCCGTTGGCTTCGGCTACGTCAGGGTTCCAGGACCGGATGGGAAGATGAACCAGTATGCCCATGCCAGCTCCATTGAGCTGATCACGACCGAAGGCAACATCGCACAGTATTTTATGGGAGTGGAATACTCTCCGCGCGATATCCGCGCCGGGCTTGTCGAGGCTTCTCACGGCCAGACCGGCTCGCTGGTAGACCTTATCTATACCTATTGCTACCGCTACGATCCGCACATGGCAAAGAACAGCATGCTAATCGTGCGCATCGTGCAGGCTGGCTGCGCGCTGACGGTTTTGGCTTTAGGTGCATTTATTGTGATTTCCTTCCGGCAGGAAGCATTGAATGGTGGCAACTCCGGGACCACAAAAAAGGCGAATGGGTAAATATAAATGTCGCACATCAGTCCTGTACTTTGGCAATTTTTAGTTAACTGGCTCAAACACTTTCCGCTCTTTCCGCCGGAAGCGTCCTCTATCGCTCCATATTCGGATGCCCTGTTTTTTGCGCTGATCGGGATGACGATCGCAGGGCTTCTGCTGGTCTTGGGCCTGGTTGTCACATTCTCCATTCGCTACCACAAATCGCGTCATCCGGAGGCAGTCCAGATCGAGGGCTCAACCCTGCTGGAAACAATCTGGACGCTGACGCCGTTGGGGATTTTCCTGGTGTTTTTCGTCTGGGGGGCGCTCCTCTATTTCCGTATCTACAATGCCCCGCCGAATTCCATGAATATCTACGTGGTCGGCAAGCAGTGGATGTGGAAGGTAGAACATCCGGGTGGCCAGCATGAGATCGACGCGCTGCATATCCCGATAGGCGTTCCAATTGAAGTTACGATGATCTCGCAGGATGTGTTCCATAGTTTCTCGATCCCCGATTTTCGCGTGAAGCGCGAAGTCATACCAGGGCGCTACTCGACTGTCTATTTCACAGCCACTAAACTAGGGAAATACCATCTCTTCTGTTCCCAGTATTGCGGTACAGACCATTCCGCGATGATCGGCTGGGTCTACGTGATGACACGCGCGGACTACAGGAAATGGGCCGCCGGAAACACGAGTGGTGCTTCTTTGGCACAGAATGGTGAACGGCTTTTTGCCGTGATGGGTTGCAATGCGTGCCACACCGGAGAATCTTCGGCGCGTGGGCCGAACCTTTACGGCCTATACGGCTCCCGTGTCCGCATGTCGGATGGCTCGACCATCGTGGCAAACGATGCCTACCTGCGTGAAAAAATCCTGAACCCCTCATTGCACGTACCGGAAGGCTATGTGCCCATCATGCCTACATTTCAGGGGCAGATCAATGAAGAAGGTTTGATCGAGCTCGTAGAGTATATCAAGAGCCTCGATTCCAATTATCGCCTTAAACAGATGATGAATAAGTCTGCCTTTGATTCGGCCCAGCCGACCCCCATCGGCCCAGCCGATCAGGGCCCGGGAGCGGCCCCGTTGCAAAGCGCACCCCAGCAAAGCACACCGCCAGGAGCGACCAAGTAATGAGTTCGACCATCGTATCCCGGCCCAATCTTCTCAAATATGGCAAGATTGTCAGGAACAATCCCCGGCCGGCAATGCGTCTTGGGTGGCTAACCCGAGCGACTTCGCTGACAGAAAAATTTATACGGATTCCGATTATGGATCACAAAGCCAACGATTATGGATGGCTAGCGAACAAGACTCAATACGAGGTGCAGACCGTTGGATAGCCAATCAATAGCGACGACGCCAGAGGAGATGGAGCGGTCCGGAGTGCAGCATGATGCAGCACACCCCCCTTTCCTGAAGCACCACTTTGAAAGCGTCGGCCAGCAACGCGAGGCCGCGAGCTTTGGAATGTGGGTCTTCCTGCTGACTGAAATCATGTTTTTTGGCGGCATGTTTTGCGCCTACATGGTTTTCCGAAACTGGTATCACCCGGCATTCGTGGCTGGCAGCAACACGCTCCGGATCACGCTCGGTACGGCCAACACGGCTGTCCTCATCTGTTCCAGCTTCACCATGGCGATGGCTGTCTTCAGTGCGCAAATGCGAAGAAAAGGCGCACTGATGGTTTTTCTGGTGCTTACCATTCTGCTGGGATCTGTGTTTCTTGGGATCAAGGCAGATGAATGGCATGGAGAGTATGTAGAACACCACGTCCCCGGAATGGACTTCTCTATTCAAGAGTTTGTTCATCCCACAAACTCCAAGGCGGTTCCGCTGGCCCCGGACATGGCGGAGAAGACGCAACTTTTCTTCTCGCTGTATTTTCTTTTAACGGGCATGCACGCAGTGCACATGATCATTGGGGTCACGATCCTCTTTTTCCTGCTTGCGAATGCTTCCAGGGGCGCCTATACCGCGGGTCATGTCATGCCGATAGAAAACTTCGGACTGTACTGGCATTTCGTTGACATCATATGGATATTTTTGTTCCCGTTGTTATATTTGATCAGTCGCTATCAATAGCTGGGACGCGTAATTCGAGTAACCTGCTTTAGATCAACGCCCGCATCGGCAGAATATGGAGTACTTGGCATGACGAACACGACCAACACGACGGAGCCGGTAATTGCGAGACATGAGGACGAAAGTCTCCATATAGTGAAACCCTCGTTGTATGTGGTGATATTCCTTGTGCTGCTGGTGCTAACCGCAGCCACAGCCGGCATATCTTTCGTTGACCTGGGCGTGTTCAACGCAGTCATTGCCTTGGCAATTGCGTGCCTGAAGGCGTCGCTTGTGGTCTTGTTTTTTATGCATCTCCACTACAGCTCGCGCCTGCTCAAGCTGACGGTTGCCTCGGGCCTGTTTACCTTCTGCCTGCTTCTCGCCTTAACCATGTCGGACTACATCAGCCGTGCCTGGGGCATGTGGTAGTCCGCAAGTGCATGTGGTAGTTCGCAACGGCATCTGGTAGTCCGCAATTTGATAGGATCGAATTTCACACCAGTGAGTACAGCGTGAAGGGCATTGAAGCCGCACCTGGACCTGTCCGCAGAAGTTTGCCTGGACCCTGGGCAAGATGAAAGATGCAGATCGACAAACACGACTGCTCCGCTTTTGGGGAGTGGTAGTTTTTTCTCTGGGCTTGCTGTGGGGAGTTGCCAACCTCGTTTATCTTCCAGTCGCGGCGTTGACCAGTTTCGTTGGCAGTTCCTGGTTTGAGGTGATCATCATCTTTGCCGGCGGCCTCCTCTCCTTTTCAGCCTCCATCGTGGCCTTTTATCGACGACGCACCGCATCTCTGGTTCTGCTCTCGGGGGGGCTAGTCCTGCTGGTTCTGGCTGTG
>JBDTBI010000261.1:0-3804 GCA_039924215.1 Acidobacteriaceae bacterium | reverse complement strand
CTGCCCACGGACCATCATTAGATCGCGGTAATTGAGCGACACCGCGTGAACGTGAATGAGCACTGTCCCAGGGCCGGGCATGGGATCGGGAAGTTCTATCGGTTGCAGGTGTTCCAGGCCGAATTGTGAAATTTGAAATGCGCGCATGTGTTGCTCCTCGTATATCCAACTGGTTCTGTTTCCATGATTATTGGATGCTGTTCTTGCATTTGTTCGTGTGCTTCAGGCTCCAATCCGATATCCTGTATATATGGCACAAGTATTAGAAGGTGAATCTACAGAAGAGCAAGTGGAATATATGGCGGAGCAACAGGCAGAGGCTGCGAAAGCAGCCTCGAAACTTGTACGGAGTGCGGCGGATGCTGAGCAGGCGCGGGCGCGTCAACTGCTGGAGTTGAAACGCGAACGGATCCTGGCAGAAAAAACCAGTCATCCCGCGCGGCGTTCGGCATTGCAGACGGCACTGAAAGAAATTGAGGCGGAACTGCAACAATTAGTGTGAAATCGGCCTCGACGAGGCCTTTTTTATTGCTGACAGCCGTGCTGCGTGCGGTGAAGCCACCCACCCACTGATGAACAGGACCTATCGCCAATGCCCGAACGATGCGTCTTGGTCTTTCAGGTGTTATCGCTGTCGGCCTCTAAGTTGGTCAATCTTTCGGCGGTCGCGCTTCGAGGGTTTGGCGAACGCTTCGACGTGAGGCATCGTCTTTCGTTCCTCCGTTAATTTTTGGCGCAGTTCTCGACTGGCTTCTGTTTCGCAATACAAGGTTCGCGCAACGGTTGCCGTACCGCGCACCTCGGTCAAAACCAAGACGTCAACTTGAAAATCTCCGCTATCGCTTTTTACCTGCAGAAGATCTCCGACGTGAACCTCTCGTGAGGGCTTGGACAATTGCTCGTTGCTGGAAATTCTGCCAAGATCGCACGCTCGCGCCGCCAGGGCTCGTGTCTTGAAAAATCGCGAGGCCCAAAGCCATTTGTCCATTCGCACGCCGGTCATATCAACCTTCCCATTTCACGGGCTACGCATCAAGAGCCAGACAAACTCAGAGTCGATGTCTCCGCTGGGGAGCGAATCCCTAACGGTTGAATAATACGGAATTCGCCTGGTCGATGCTGGTCAGCACCATCTGATCGATGTTGACGTGGGCAGGCCGTGTGACAGCCCACAGAACCGCGTCCGCAACATCTTCCGCGCGCAGCGGCGTGATCCCCTGATACACCTTGGCGGCGCGTTCCTCATCGCCACGAAAACGCACCGTACTGAATTCCGTTTCCACCATTCCGGGGTCCACCGAGGTGACACGGACAGGGGTGCCGAGCAGGTCCTGCCGCATTCCCTCGGTGATGCTTTTCTCAGCCGCTTTTGTCGCGCAATAGACCGCACCCTTGGGATAGGTCATGTGCCCGGCGACCGAGCCGAGATTGACGATGTGGCCGACGCCTCGCTGGACCATGCCGGGAATCACCGCGCGGCTGACGTACAACAGCCCCTTCACGTTGGTATCGATCATTTCCTCCCAGTCATCGATATGCCCTTCGTGGAGTTTGTCCAATCCTCGGCTGAGACCGGCGTTGTTGATCAGGATATCGATGGATTGCCATGGTTTCGGCAGGCCCGCAATTGCGGCTTCGACCCGCTGATTGTCGCTTACGTCCAGCGCCAGGGTATGCACCTCCGCAGCTCCAGCCGGAGCCAGTTCAATGGCCAACTCCTCGAGGCGGTCCTTCCGACGCGCGGCCAGCAGCAGCCGCGCTCCCGCATTTGCAAACAACGCGGCACAGGCTGCGCCAATACCGGAACTGGCGCCGGTGATGAAAACCACTTTGCCGGCTAGCGGCAGGTCAGGAGTTTTGTGGAAGGCTTGCCTGGTCATGCATCTCCAATCTGGCTGGAAGTCGCGAATCCTGGCTCCCCAGTTGCTGGTTCCCCAGTTACTTATTTTTGGATGCCTGTTCGGCCATGCGATATTGCCCGACAGCCCATTCCATTTGGCCCATGCCATTGCGGATCGCCACATTGAAGCGCTCTTGAAGGTATTCGACCAGCCCCAATTGAATGTCAGCCGCTTCCGTCGCTTCGCGCATCAGGCGGATATCTTTTTCGCCGAGCGCGATCGTTGCGCCGGGTTGATCCGGGGGATGCAGCATCACACGGCCATAATTGAGGTAAAACTGCGACTGAAACAGCGCTTCATTAATGGTTTCCAGAAACAGTTCCGGGTTGATGTTCTGAGACGATGCAAAGACGAAAGCTTCGCTCAAACTTTGCACCATGGTACTAATCAGGAAATTTCCAGCAAGCTTAAAGGCATGCGCCTGCCACGGTTCGTTGCCCACAATCGTAACGCCGCGTCCGAGTGCATCCAACACGCTTCGAACCTCTTCCAGAGTGGTCGCATCGCCAGAGGCGACGACCCAGAGCCTGCCCTGCTTCGCGATGTTGGGGCGTCCAAAAACCGGCGATGCGACATAGCGCTGACCGGCCTGCGCGTGGCGTTCCATCAGATGCCGCGACAGCGTCACGCTGAGCGTTCCGAGCGCAATATGCACGGCGTTTCTAGGTAGTGCGGCGATGAGGCCCTGCGGGCCGAAGGCGACTGCCTCGGTGGCCTCATCGTTGGCCAACATGGTACAGGCGACTTCGCATGTTTCGACCGCCGTCTGGATGGTCGGCGCAACCGTCGCGGCGGAAATCCCCATCTCTTGTAGCTCTTGTGTAGATTTTGGAGTTCTGTTCCACACTGAAATGGTATGGCCAGCCTGTAGCAGTCGCTCCACAATGGCGGGGCCCATCTTTCCGAGTCCCAGAAAGGCAATTTTCATAATAGGGATATGTCGGCTGATGCCGAGGTCGAAGAAACAAATAGATGGTGGAGCTAGTCGGGATCGAACCGACGACCTCGCCATTGCGAACGGCGCGCTCTCCCAAACTGAGCTATAGCCCCATGCTGCCTGACATCCCGTAGTGTATCAGCGACCCGCGCTATTCGGAAAGAGCGGCTGACCCAGCTTCTTCATTCCATGCTGCTGTGCGGCGGATTGCGTCCTCCAGCGTAATTCCCTCATCGAGATGGAGCGCTTTTTTTGCTGCCTGCACGGACGGCACATACCGCTGGACGGGAGCGCCCGGAGTGGTTGCCCGCGCTACCTGAATCTCCGCTCCGGGCTGGATAGCAGAGACAACGGCTTCCGCCACTTCGCGAATGCTCTGGTCTTGCTCCGATCCCACGTTGAACGCGCGAAGAGATTCGGCCCGGAACAGCAGGGTCCATAGCCAGATGGCCAGGTCGGCCGCGTACAGATAGGAGCGCCTCGGCGTGCCATCGCCCTGGATCACGACGGGACCTCCGCGCATGGCGTCGCGGACAAAATTCCCAATCGCGAAGTGGGCGTTCAGGGGAAGGTGCGGCCCGACAAACGCGAAGCAGCGCGCGATTTTGCATTCCATCCTGCTGCGTGCAGCCGACAAGGCACACAGCATCTCGGCCACACGCTTGCCTTCGCCATACACGGACTGGGGCCGCAGTACGTCGGGTGCGCCACTATAGTCTTCTGCGATATGCGTCATATCGGAGGGCTGCGGGCCGTAGACCGCGCCGGAGCTGGTCAGCAGGAATTTCGAAGTCCCGTGCGATTCCGCGAACTCCAGGCATCGTCGCGTGCCCTCTACAATGGTCGAAAGTAGCGCTTCCGACGGATGGGACGGATCAGATGTATCAGATGGGTTGGTCCGGACCGATTCGGTGGCGGCGTGGATCACAAAGGGAAAGTCGCCGGAAGGAAAGGAAAAATCGCGGA
>JBDTBI010000260.1:0-7393 GCA_039924215.1 Acidobacteriaceae bacterium | reverse complement strand
AGCGTTTGGCGGAACAACCAGAACCCGAGAGAGATTTCTCTGAGGAGTCTCCAGTTCCGGCAAAACGCCGCAAATGGTCGCTGTTCCGCCGCAAAAAAACGTCAGAGCAACCTCGATAGGCCCTTGAATTCTACGGAATCAGCAGGATTTTTCCCGTGCTCTGGCGCGTCTGTAATACTTCCTGGGCCTTGGCTGCCTCTGCCAGCGGGAAGGAAGCGTGAATCCTGAGCTGAAGTTCGCCGTGCTCCAGTTGCTGAAAAACATCTGTCGCGCGCGCATCCAATTCTTCCCTCGTGCGGGTGTAGTGAATGAGGGTGGGCCGGGTCAGGAACAAGGAACCGCTTCGCGATAGCTGGATCGGATCAAACGGAGGGACGGCGCCGCTGGACGCACCAAACAGCGCCATCATGCCGCGCGGCCTCAGACATTTCAACGATCGCTCGAACGTATCCTTGCCAACAGAATCGTAGACGACGTCTACTCCCCGGCCGCCTGTAATTCGCTTCACGGCGGGCTCGAAATCTTCTTTTGTGTAGAGAATGACATCGTGCGCGCCGGCTGAGCGTGCGAGTTCTGCTTTTTCCGGAGTGGAAACGGTAGAGATAACATGCGCGCCAAGGTGAACGGCCATTTGCGTCAGGATTAATCCCACACCGCCTGCCCCGGCATGCAACAGTACCGTGTCGCCAGATTTAAGCGGGAACGTGCTTGTCGTCAAGTACTGTGCGGTCATGCCTTGCAGCAGACTTGCCGCTGCTTGTTCAAAGCTGACCCTCTCGGGAACACGAACTAGATGCGATTCCGGAACGGCCGCGTATTCCGCGTAGGCGCCCAAATGTGTGCACCATGCGACGCGTTCTCCGACACGGAACTGTTCGACGTTCTCGCCTATCTCCACAATGACGCCCGACCCTTCCTGGCCAAGAGTCAAAGGTAGAGGCGCGGGATAGACGCCTTCGCGATAGTAGATATCGACAAAATTGACGCCGATGGCGCTGACCTGAACTAGCACCTGGTCGGGAGCCGCAATTGGACGTTCTATATCCGTCAGATGTAACGCGGAATAACCGCCAGCATGAGCAATCTGGATGGCTTTCATGGGCAGTTTGTACTCCGAACCGGCTCTGGTCCTTGGAGATTGGGTTTGTGCAACGTACGCTTATTCGCCCCGTAGCATACTGGGTTCTTCCGGACTGTTCAAGCGAATTACGCGATCGACGGTATACGGAGCGCGGGACTGGCTCTGGTAAAAATGCCGTACCAGCAGTTCCCCGATCAGGCCAGTGGCCAGCAGTTGAATCCCCGCCAGAATGGTAACCCCGGCAACGACAAACAGTGGCCCATGCTGGTCCATAACATGTTGATGCGTCAAAATTTTCAGCATCAACAGCCACATGGAGAGTGCCAATCCGCTGATCATCGCTGTCGCGCCAATAGAGCCAAAAAAGTGCATTGGCCGTGACATGTATTTCAGCAGAAAGCGAATCGTCATCAAATCAAAGAAGACTCGAAACGTCCGTGAAATCCCATAGTGTGATTTCCCGCGCTCCCGATTTATATTTTTGATGGGGATTTCGCAGATCGATGCGCCATACCAGGAAGCCAACGCCGGAATGAAGCGATGCATTTCGCCGTAGAGCGGGATGTTGTGGATGACTTCCCTGCGATACGCTTTATAGGTGGTGCCGAAATCATGAATGTCCACCCCGGATAGCTTCGCCATCAGCCAATTGGCGCAGCGGGATGGGAATCGACGCATCATAAAGCTATCGATGCGATCCTTCCTCCAACCACTGACGACGTCGTACCCTTCTTCGAGCTTGGCCAGAAAATCCGGAATCTCCGCCGGATCATGCTGCAGATCGCCATCCATGGCCAGGATGAAGTCCCCTTGCGCGTGATCGAATCCGGCGGCGAGAGCGCACGTCTGACCGAAGTTGCGCCGTAGCTTCACCACCATCACGCGGCTGTCGACTGCCGTAATTTCTTCCAGCAGCCGGTATGTGCGGTCCAGTGAGCCATCATCAACAAAGATCAGCTCGAACGGATCGCCCACCTGCTCCATGACGGCCTTTAGAGTGTCGTAGAGAGCAGTAACATTTTCTTCCTCGTTATGAAAAGGAACAACGACGGAATATTTTGGCATCACTGATCAGTATAAATCCACGGCTCGCAAAGATTCACTCCAATCGGACGTTTTCATCCATGTGTCGGCTCACTATCTGAATACGCCTCGAACCACGGAGATCGCACCTTGGTCAGCGGTTCTCTTCGGACCAGTCTCGGCACAACCCCGTGCGGATATGATAAATTCAGAGTTCGGCAACCTGCGGGGAGAGATGGCCGAGTGGCTGAAGGCGCTCGCTTGGAAAGCGTGTATACCTTTACCGGTATCGTGGGTTCGAATCCCACTCTCTCCGCCAAATATACGTTCAGCAGCATCCCGTAAAGTCCAGCCAAACCATTAAACCCCCTATAGAACCTAGCAATTGGAGTCCGATGCGGTCTAGCAAGATTCCATTGCATCCACCCTCCAACCGTGGTACAAAACCGGGGTAGAGGAATAAGCGCCACGGTGGTACCACGGTGAGCGCAGACCTCATACCCGGAAAAATACCACGATGCCTTCAAATCTACTGAAAAACACTGAGGTTCTGAATGCCAAATGCCCAAAGGAAACCTCAGTCAAGAAGTTCCATGACGGCGACGGTCTGTATCTGTGGGTCTTCCCCGATGGTCGCAAATACTGGCGAATGCGATTCTGGCAAGACGGTAAAGAAAAGCTCCTGGCGTTTGGTGTGTACCCCGCTCTCAGCCTGAAAGATGCCAGAGCGAAGCGCGATGCTGTTCGGCAACAGCTTGCGACTGGACTTGACCCGTCTGCGGAGCGCCGTGCGGAAAAGCATCAAAGGCGCGTTGCGGCTGCAAACTCATTCGAGGCCGTGGCACTAGAGTGGTACGAAAAGAATGCTCCTACCTGGGTATCAAGCCATGCGGTCGATGTGAAGAGGCGGTTGGATGGCAATCTGTTTCCCGCGCTTGGCAAGCGTCCCATTGGAAAAATTGAAGCACCAGAACTGTTGCAAGCAATCCGCAAGGTCGAAGCACGCGGCTCCTACGATCTAGCTCACCGTGTTTTGCAGGTTGCCGGGCAAATCTTCCGCTACGGTATTGCGACGGGCCGATGCACGCGGAACCTCTCCGCCGATCTACGCGGCGCGTTGACGCCACACCAGAAGAGACATCAGGCCGCTGTAAAGCCTGAGGAATTAGCCCCCCTGCTCCAAGCCATCGCTGGTTATGACAGCATGGGCGACCAACAGACGCGGATTGGTTTGCAATTATTGACCTTGACCTTTGTCCGCACCAGCGAACTGATTGGTGCAGAGTGGACGGAGTTCAACCTTGACAAGAAGCTGTGGACTATCCCCGCGTCGCGGATGAAGATGCGGACGGAGCACGTCGTCCCACTCTCACGCCAGACCCTCGCACTACTAGAGGAACTGCGACCTATCTCCAGCCACTCCAAGTACCTGTTTCCCGGACGCAACGCAGCCAAGACGATCAGCAAAAACACCTTGTTATATGCGCTCGCCCGTATCGGCTACGGGGGTAGACAGACCGGACACGGTTTCAGGTCGATTGCTTCCACGATTTTGAATGAAACCGGCCATTTTCGAGGTGACGTAATCGAGCGTCAGCTTGCCCATCAGGAGCGCAACGCGGTAAGAGCGGCATACAACCGGAGCGAGTACCTGCCTGAGCGCACGCGGATGATGCAGTGGTGGGGCGACTGCCTGGACCAAAAACGTCGCTGAATTAAGCGTTATCGCCGGAAACTTCAATAACACGACGAAGTTTAGCTAGCTAACCGCTCAAATAAAACACCATAAAAACAAAGCCGTACAACCTCAGCGTATCGGTTCCGGCGCGGCTGCGCATTCGCTGGTGAACCCCGCCGAATACCTGCCGGAGCGCAAGCGCATGATGCAGTGGTGGAGGGCGCAATACCTAAACTGAATCGCCACGGATTCAAACGTGATTCTGGGCAACTTCGGCGCGATATCGGCAATTGATAGCTGACGCGCTAGTTCATACCAGCGGCAAAGCTGAGTCTCAATCCCCGAGATAGAAACCTCTCTTTCCAAAACGCTGTCTCGCCCTTCTCTCCAACGGCTCACCTGTAACCCATAAACATAACATAATAAATAACTAAACAGCTGACACCTCTTTCGTCGGCCTTCCATCCCGCTCGTTAGAATCGCCGTAATTTGGCGCTCCTTGAATGGCGTGGGATGTTATTCGGGACGGTCGGCTGCTGGATTCGGCGGCCCGTCCGATTCCATAAAACAACGAACATAGTGAGGCAAAAAACCAATGACACAGACGATACTTCGACTGCCGGATGTTAAGGCTCGCACGGGTCTCTCACGTTCAACCATCTATCTCCGGCTCGCGGAAGGAAACTTTCCGCGTCCGGTAAGCTTGGGTGCTCGCTCGATTGGCTTTGTCGAGACAGAAATCGACGCCTGGATTGATGAACGTATCCGCATCCGCACCAGCCGCAACGTGGAAAGGGATGGGGGCCGTCCATGACTGCGGAATGCTTCGCCGATCTGGTGGGGGCGCGTCCCATTGGTCGGGGCCGCTGGCAGGCGCGATGTCCCGCGCATGATGACCGCAACCCATCGCTGACCATCACGCAAGGCCGCAAAGCCGTGCTGTTGGAATGCTGGAGTCACCGCTGCACACCGCAACAGATTACCGCTGTGCTAGGGCTTCGCATGGCCGATCTGTTCGCCGGGCCGCCTGTTACGCCTCAGCAAGCCGCCGCGCTCGCGGCACAGCACAATGCGAGGGCCACAATCGAACGCCAGCAACGGGCCGCAGACCGGGCCGCACGCGACCGGGCATGGAAGCTGGAGTGTGTTCGCGATGCTCTAGGCGCGAAGCTAGCACGTTCGCCGGACGATGCCGAGTTAGCACGGTTGTTTCATCTGACATGCGTCCGCTCCCACGATGTGGAGACAGCGCTATTCCCTATCGCTCCCGAATTGGGCGGCAAGCGTATGGAGCCTCCTGGCGAGGTTCCAAGCCGGATTGGCGCGGCGCTAACGGACATCGGAGAGGATCTTCAACCCCAAACAACAGCGACCCGCAGTGAACGGGCCGCACAGGAGTTTTTCAATGAGTGAACCAATTCTAACCCGGCGTGATGCCGCCGCCATGACGTTTGAAGACCTCTCCACTTTGGTTGGGGATGAGCCGAAACCGCAGAGCCAATCCACTAGTTTGCCTCCACCTGAGAGGAAAGAAAGCGGATGGCCGGAACCGGAACCGCTGGGCAGCGCCTTACCCGATGTGCCGCAGTTCGATCCCGGATTGCTTCCCGTGTCTTTCCGCCCGCTGGTGGAGGACGTTTCCGAACGGATGCAGGTTCCGCTCGATTTTCCGGCGGTGGCAGCGATTGCCACGCTTGCGGGAATGACGAACCGGCGAGCATTGATGCAGCCGAAACGCAATGAGACTGACTGGCTGGTGACGCCGAACCTCTGGGGCGGAATTGTAGCGCCGCCGGGGATGATGAAAAGCCCCGTCATTACCTACATGACCAAACCCGCCCGCGCAATCGAATCGGAATGGCGCACAGAAAACGTGAAGGCAATGAAGGAATTTGAGGATGCACAGGAAATTGCGGCGCTATGCCATGACGCCTGGAGGACTCGCTTCAGGACCGCACAGAATAAAAACTCCGCGTTACCAGAAAAGCCGGAATCGAACCTGCAAGCGCCGACGCAAAGGCGGCTGGCCACCAGCGATGCAACGTTTGAGAGTCTGCATCAGGTGCTCTCCGAAAACCCGGCGGGCTTGTTCGTCCTAAGAGACGAGTTGAGCGGATGGCTGGCAGGTCTGGAGCGGCAAGGGAGAGAGCAAGAAAAGTCGTTCTATCTGGAATGCTGGAACGGCAATTCATGCTTCATACTCGACAGAATCGGACGCGGCAACGTGCATGTGCCGCACGCCTGTATCTCGCTGTTTGGCGGTATCCAACCCGGACGGCTTCGGAGCTATCTTGCCGATGTGTTACGCGATGGGCCGTCCAATGATGGCCTGATGCAGCGGTTTCAACTGCTGGTGTGGCCGAATGTGAAGGCGGACTGGCGTTACGTTGACCGCGCACCAGACGCAAAGGCACTGGAATGCGCAGCGGAAGTGTACCGGCGCGTAGCGGCAATGGACGTGGAAAACCCGCTGCGTCTTCAATTCGCTGATGACGCGCAAGCGCTGTTCATTGATTGGCTTACCGATCTTGAGCGACGTATTCACGCCGATGAAACCAGCCCGGTTATGCAGGCGCATCTTTCAAAATACCGCTCTCTCATGCCCAGCCTCGCACTGCTTTTCTCTTTGGCAGACGGCAAGCTCGAATCTGTGTCGCTGCATCACGCGCAACTCGCTTGCGACTGGTGCGATTATCTGGAGACGCACGCGCGCCGCGTCTATGCATCGCAGATACGCCCGGAACAAATTGCGGCCATTGCGCTCAGTAGACGGTTGGCAAAGGGATGGAAACGCGCGGAGGGACAATTCACGCTCCGCGAAGTGTACCGGAACGGCTGGGCTGGACTAACTACGCCGGACGAGAGCCGCGCCGCCATTCAGATTCTTGAAGACTACGGATGGATACGCAAGGAAACCGAAACGCCAGCGACCGGACGGCCTAGCGAGTTTTACACGATCAACCCACGAATCGAGGTGCGACATGCAGGCAATTAACCGCTGGCGGAACTGGAAGCCCACAGACGAAAAGTTTTTCGATTCCTCAAGACACGAACTGACAAAACCGACAAAACCCAGTTCTGTCAGTTTTGTCAGTCCCATTCCGAGGAATATCCCAAACTTTTCTGGTGCAGATGGCATCCCGGCACACGATTCCGATTCGGGATACATGGCTCAAGTGGAACTGTTGCCGGACGAAATTCGCGCATGGGATGAAGCCTTCCACGGCTGGACGCAAGCGGTCTGTGTCTGGCGGGAACATTCCTGGCGCGATCTTGGAGCCTTGCATGTCTCCTACTGCGAATGGGCGGACGCGCGCAACGCCGATGTATGCGACCGCCAGACGTTTGAAGCTGTGCTCACGTGTCTTGGCTTCGCACTGAAGGACGGCATGATCGACGGATTGATCTTTCGGGAAGACGCGGAGGCCGCCACTGCCTAGCGCACCAGCATAGCTCCGCGCAGCGCAATGCCTGCTCTCCCTCTTCTAGAGCAATAGCCACGATGGTGTAGTGTAGAGGAGGCGAGACTCTAGCGACGACAACGGGATGGCGCGAGCCTACGATGATGATTTACGCCGGAAGATATTCGAGGCGTATGGAAGAAGCGAGGG
>JBDTBI010000259.1:0-3040 GCA_039924215.1 Acidobacteriaceae bacterium | reverse complement strand
AGACGTTACGGGTATCAGCGCGACGGCCACTAATTTTTGCGCCTGCTCGAGTGCGCCCACTGCTCAGGCTTCCTGTACGAGTGCCGCCGTCACCACGAATTGTTCTATCGCCCCCGACCATAGCGAGGAATTCGTTCAGGTAAATACCACGGCATCGGTGAATACGATTTTTCACTACCCGGGAATTGCAAATTCCCTCACCATGACTGGGCAGGCCATTATGCGGGTGGAACAATAATGGTTCGGGAATCGGAGTTTGAAGCCACATCCGGGCAGAGGTTAGATCTATGAAGAAGAGGTTTGCTCGTCGCTTATCTTTTCGGCTTCCGCACAGGGCACGGTATCGTGCTCCCGTAGCACTACAGAAACGGGGGCACGGACGTGGAGAAGAAGGTGCCGCGATGGTGGAAATGGCGATCTCCATCGTCATACTATTGACCATCGTGCTTGGCATTATGAAGGTGTGCCTGGCCCTTTACACATACCACTACATTTCAGAGGCAGCGCGCGAAGGGACCCGTTTCGCAATCGTCCGAGGATCTGCCTGTGCCTCCCCCGGCTATGAATGCGACGCCACTTCAGCCCAAATCAAGACGTATGTGGAGGGTCTAGGGTATCCCGGTATTGACCCATCGGTGATGACAGTTACTTCAGCCTGGTCGGGCTATCCTGTATCTGGAACCTGTGTATCCGCTGGCTGTAATGGTCCGGGTGACTTAGTCACAGTAATCGTGGGTTACAAGTTCCCATTGTCCATTCCGTTCGTGCCATCCCAGACAATCAGCATGAGCAGCAGTTCCGCGATGGTGATTTCCCAATAGACACAGTTTTCCGTAACGCGTAGAGGAAGGCGAGCAGGACGCTTATTGTCCTTGATTGGGGATGATCAGCAGCACTTCTACCTCAGTAGATTGTCCATTCTGCATTGCGGGGCGAAACTTCCACTGCCGCAGTGAACTGAGCAGCAAGCTGGACTGTTGGAATGCCTGCGGATACAGAATGGTCAGGTGCTCAAAGTGGCCAGCGGTATCGACAAACCCATGGACCATCACGGCATCTGTATCGGTGTCATCCAGCGTGGGCCGCATAATCTCGTACGGCCAGGGCGCATCCGGGCGAACAGGGGCGCCTGCCGCGGCTGCCTCTGTTCTGCGCGGAAGGGAGTATTGGAGGATCCAATTTCTGGCCAGGCCTAATTGCAGATACACCGTGTAGGCCAGTCTGTCGCTCCATAATCCATTCGTTTCCGGATACTCATCCGCGATGGACGAACCCACGACCACAACGCCGAATTGGCCGTCCTTCGGCAGGGAGATGCGCTTCACTCCGGGCTGCTGACCTGAACCTGAATCTGCGCTCGTCGATGTGGATGAGGCAGACCCTGTATCCGCACCGTGTTGCCCAGAGCCGCCCCGCGAAAAGTTTGCGATGGCCGCTTTTTCGCCTGAATCCTGTCCAGTGCCAGCTCCGTTCCGGTGGCTGGCGATGTTGCCACTACCGACTTTTGACATCCCCGTAGGCGATCCGGGTCCCGACGACCCAGAAGCGGATGAAAGAGCCGTTTCATTGACTGCCGGCAATACGATATTTCCTTGCGCCATGCGCAGATCGGAAATGGCCACAACATTGACAGGGGTCGTCTGCTGAAGAAGAGTCGAAGTTGTTTGCGGAACGAGTTCCGGTCCCGTCCCATGGATGGCGATGGGTGAAGTTGCGCCCGGAGAGACCGCTGGCAGCTCTGTAGTGAAGGCGGTGGGCGAAATATTGACGTCGGATGGAATCAACTCGTGATTGGGTGGACTCAGGGACGGTTTGATATTCGCAGAAGCGCTTTCGCGCGGCGGTGGCGGCACGATTTGCTTGAGAATGACTTTTTCCGGAGTCCACATCAGTACCTGTGACATCGGAATTTTCTGGGCTATGTGAATCGGCGGTAAATCAGGCTGGATCAGCGTCTGTGGCGCAGGCCTTTTCTGCACGAGCAGTTGAGGAATGGAAGGCAGCGCCATGCTGCCTCCAGGAGAGACTGCTTTGGCGGCTGTGTGGGGGCCAGGCTGGTGGATCTGGCTCTGGGGAGACCACTGAATTTGGGCGTCGGTGCTACGCAGGTGCACCAGGCGTACCGCGTATTTTTCAGAGGGGGATGGGATGTGGTACACGCTGGGCATATACTTCACGCCCAGATAGATCACCAGAATGATGGTGCTGTGCAGCACTAATGATCCAAACAATGCGGAAGATCCGCTTCTCTCCGGAGGTGGGCTTGAAAAAAGCGTGGTGACGTGCGAAGACCGCATGATGTGGATAACTTTAGGTTCCCCCCGCAGGTCTATCCCGGCTGTCCGCCTGCAATCTGGTGAGGAGCAATTCTTTTGGTTGCTTTGTCGCTGGAACAAGAGCGAATCCATGCAGCTTTCTGCCTAGGAACGCCGTCGAACGTATTCTCTTCGCTATGTACCAGCCAGAATCTAAAGATGGTATTGGCATGGGCTGAGATATAACACATAACTACCTTATGCAATTTACAAACCAATATAGTCTGCTGTAAGTTGCTGCAAAGTTGGAATTGGAGCGTTGAGAGTGTCTCGTCGGCTACACCGACCGTCTGGGTTGGTATACACGTGTTCACACCTAACTTTCACCGTGCCTGTAAACGTTTGATTCCGTGTTGGATCCGGGCTTCCTTCCTTTGGCATGAAAATTGCCGCTTAGTGCGGAAAGGAATCAGCAAGGAAAGCATTGAACAGGCTGCATAGTCGGCCCGAATGGATCCCTGAATGAATCGAAGATTACTAATCATCCTGTTGAGTGCCTTCGCGCTGGCCGCCGGAGCTAGTTATATCGTTTTTCTGATGGTTGGCCGTCGCATGTCTATGTCGCATGCGTCGACCACCAGCGTGATTGCGGCTGCCAGGAACATCAAGCTGGGAAGCATTCTTGCCAGCGCAGATCTGACCACAATCCAAATCGTAGGAGCCGCTCCCAAAGGGGCCATCCTGAAACAGTCAGACGCAATCGGCCGGGGTGCGGTTTCAGATAT
>JBDTBI010000258.1:0-3699 GCA_039924215.1 Acidobacteriaceae bacterium | reverse complement strand
CGATCAAGGCGTCTATGAACGAAGCCAAATTCGACGCACTGGAGCAATACGGCACCAGCCCTCTTTTTACCGATGCGGAACGCGCAGCGTTGGACTACGTCACGGAGCTAACAAAAGAGAAAAAGGTGAACCCGGACACGTTTGCTCGCATGGCTAGTTATTACTCGGAACGGGAGATCTGCGAAATCGTGTGGCTTGTTGCGAGCGAACATTTCTACAACATCAGCAATATCGGTCTGAATATCCATTCGGATCGACTCTGCGACATCGGACGCAAGAAGAGGTAAGGCTTGCCCTGACCGAGGCACGGAGCGACCGCAACGTGTGGCTCCGTACGGCAGAGTACAGCTCAACGAACGATCAGGCCAACTCCAGTTCGATCGTTTCCTTCTCGCGATCAAGCTTTGCAATTCGGAAGCTGCGAATCTGGCCTGCGCCGAGCGGCTCCGGCTGGCTGCCGGAAGGCGCTGCGCCACTCTTCCAACGCGCCTGCAGCATCGACGTCAATGCGGACAAATCCGCTGCGGCATCGCTCTTGGGCTTCACCTCGGACGGAGCATTTGCCGTTGTTCGGCAGGTTGCGCGAATTCCTTCGCCGAGTTCGATGAGGGCAGATTCGGAGGACTGCTCGACGACTCGACCGGACACCACATCGCCCTCGCTGTGTTCCTGCAGATATTCGGCGAGGCCGGTAGGAACCATTTGCTTGATGCTGAGCTTGATCTGCCGTTTTTCCATATCGACAGCAAGTATTTGTGCCTTGACGATCTGACCGGTTTGCAGCACATCCTGTGGATGGTTGATACGCCGTTCCGCAGTGATCTCGCTGATGTGCACCAGCCCCTCGACGCCTTCCGTCAGTTGCACGAATGCGCCAAACTTCATCAGGCGCGTGACCGGCCCTTCAATTGCCGAGCCCACAGGAAATTTTTGCGGCACCTCTGCCCACGGGTCGCCGAGGGCCTGCTTCAGACCGAGAGACATACGACGTTCGCCAACGTTCACGGATAAAACCACCGCGTCCACCGTGTCGCCTTGCTTCAGCATGTCGCTGGGCTTGCGAACCTTCTTCACCCACGACATTTCCGAAACGTGGATGAGACCTTCGATCCCTGGTTCCAACTCAACGAAAGCGCCAAAATCCATGAGACGCGTGACGACACCTGTGATGCGCTGACCCGCCTTGTACTTTTCGGCGGCGGAATCCCACGGTTCCGGTAAAAGTTGTTTCAGGCCAAGAGAAATGCGCTTGCTCTCCGGATCGACCTTCAGCACCTTGAGCTGGAGCTCCTGGCCGACCGACAGCACATCTTCCGGCGTATTCACGCGGCTCCATGCAATGTCGCTGATATGTAGCAGGCCGTCGATTCCGCCCAGATCGACAAACGCGCCATAGGCGGTAAGGCTGCGGACCTGGCCGCTGACGATGTCGCCTTCTTTCAGTTCGGAATACCGGTTTTGTGCCAGCACAGACGCCTGCTCTTCGGCAATCACGCGACGGTCGACAACCACGTCCTCATCGGCTACATCCAGCTTGATGATGCGGCAGGTGATCTCCTGCCCGACAAGCTTCTCCATCTCGGCGGCATCGCGCACTCCGCTGCGGGAGGCGGGCATAAAGGCGCGCACGCCAACATCGACGCTCAGACCGCCTTTCACGATTCCAGTCACGGTCCCCACAACGGCAGATTTTTGCGAGAAGGCCTCTTCGAGGGCCGACCAGTCTTTGGGCTGCGCCACCTGGAAACGAGACAGCTCGTAGTAGCCTTCGGGATTGCGTCCCTTCACCGAGACAGGGAACCGATCTCCCGAAGTGATTCCTTCGGCATCGTTGGAAAATGCGCTCCTTGGAAGAATCCCTTCGGCTTTGAACCCGATATCCAGATACACAGACTCGGCGTCGACGGAGACGACCGTACCTTCCAGTTGCTTTGCGCCGTCCTCTGCCTTATGAGAATGGCTGTGCTCAAATTCTGCGAGCAGCTCGCCAAACGATGCAGTGGTGGAGTCCAAGGGGTCTTCAATCGGGGAGGAGGATGTTGGAATGATCTCGTTTGCCATGATCTCGTTTGCAATAAGCAATGATGGGTACCGTACTATTCTGGCACGATCTACCGTCTCGGAGCGAGGCTCCAACATGAAGGGGTCGCTTGAAACTGGCCAAGGAACTGGAGGGCGATCCTCTGTCAGCCCCGCGAAAGGCCGGAGAGTTTCGGCAAACCGTGTATTTTTGAATTGAATTGAATCTGTTTGGAGGCGAAATGGCGCGAGTGGCCGTAGTGGGAGTAGGTGCAATTGGGGGTGTGGTGGCTGCGCTGTTGCAGACGGCTGGGCATCATGAGATTACGCTGTGTACCCGGCGTCCTTTAGACGGCTTGACGGTGAAGACTCTGGAAGGCGACATCGTGGTGAAGGCGAGGAATGTCACCGATCCAGCGCTTGCGGAGGCCGTTGACTGGGTGCTGGTAGCGACAAAGGCGTACGACTCGCAGGGTGCTGCAGCGTGGTTGCAGGTTCTTTCAAGCAACAAGGCTCCGGTGGCAGTTTTGCAGAACGGCGTGGAGCATCGAGAGCGGTTTGCAGCGACTGTGCGCCAGGAGTGGATCGTGCCGGTGGTTGTCGATTGCCCTGTTGAGCGGCAGGGGGATGGAATCGTGCTGCAGCGTGGCGCAATGCAGATGAAAGTGGAAGAGAATCGGTTGGGAAAGGAATTTGCGCGCTTGTTTGCGGGGACGAAAGCCCAAATTGAGCTTACGGATGATTTCCTCACGGCAGCCTGGCGCAAGTTATGTGTGAACGCCGCAGGTGTAATTCCTGCATTGATGATGCAACCGGCTGGTGTGCTGCAGGATGAAGCGCTGGGAAAGGTCGCACTCGAAATCGTTGCGGAATGCGTTGCGGTTGGAAGGGTCGAAGGCGCCCGTCTCGAAGACAGCATGGGCCAGCAGGTACTGGACGGGTATCGAGCCCAACCGCCTGATTCGGTCAATTCCATCCTGGCGGACAGGATGGCAGGACGTCCGATGGAAATCGACGCGCGGAATGGAGTCATCGTACGGAAAGGTGAGAAGCACGGCATCGGGACACCGGCCAATCGGATGGCAGTGGCGCTGCTCCAGGCTTTCTGGAGGAATTCGATATCGCCAGGCTCATCGCCTCCAGCCGGATCATCCTGACCCTTGTCGTCACGACTGAATCTACCTGCGATTGGAAAGCTGGCGGTTGCTGGATCACGGGCCGGATTTGTTGTTTGCTCGGGGTAAAGGCTGCTATGCGACAGTTCGGCTTCGGCTGCAGCAGACCGGTGTTGGCTGCGGCAGATATGGGCCGAGGGTAGAATACAGTCCGAGCTGGTCGGTTCAAATAAGACTGTCGGCCAAATAAGAGCGTCGGCCAAAATAAAGGCGTCGGGGATCCCGTCAGGTGCGGCGGCCAGGCGCCCGCGTGCATCGAGACGTTTGAAAGAAAAGAAATCCCCCTCTGCCCGGACCTCAAACTGCTGGTCCGCATCTAAGCGGTTGGTCATCTAAACTGGTTCCGTCCCGGAGGTTTTCCGCATGAAACGCATCCTGGCGGTTGTCGGCGTGGTAATTGCCGTACTGATTCTGATCGTGATTGTGGTGTCCCTGCTGGTCAACGCCAATACCTTCCGCCCGAAGCTTGAAGCCACGGCGTCTCAGGCGCTGGGGCGCAAGGTGC
>JBDTBI010000257.1:0-5412 GCA_039924215.1 Acidobacteriaceae bacterium | reverse complement strand
TGCATCGCTGGCGCATTGAGGTTCTTTCCATGTCGGAATCCGGTGTGCGCGGCATGAAGGAAGTCATCGCCATCATCGAAGGTGACCGCGTCTTCTCGCAGCTGAAATATGAAGGCGGTGTGCATCGCGTCCAGCGCGTTCCGCAGACGGAAACGCAGGGGCGCGTCCATACCTCCGCCGTCACCGTGGCTGTGTTGCCGGAAGCGGAAGATGTCGACGTAAAAATTGAAGCCAAGGATCTGCGGATTGACACCTTCTGCTCCTCCGGCCCGGGCGGCCAGTCCGTCAACACCACGTATTCCGCTGTGCGCATCACTCATATTCCCACTGGCACCGTCGTCAGTTCCCAGGACGAAAAATCACAAATCAAGAACCGCGAAAAAGGTATGCGCGTTCTACGCTCGCGCCTGTATGAGGTGGAAATGGAAAAGCAGCAGTCGGCTGTCGCCAAAGAGCGCAGACTCATGGTTGGCAGCGGTGACCGCAGCGAGAAAATTCGTACCTACAATTTCCCCCAGAATCGCCTCACCGACCACCGCATCGGCCTCACGATCCATCAACTCGCTGAAGTGATGGAGGGCAAGCTGCAGCCCATCGTCGATGCATTAAGCGCCCACGATCAGGCAGAGCGCCTCAAGCGAGAAGCCACCGTCGCATGAGAGGCATGTTCGCAGAATCGATGACCGTTGGCGACGCCATCGCCTGGGGCGCGACCACGCTCGATGAATCTGACGAAATGGGGAAGCACACCCGCGAAGACGCCCTGCTTCTGCTCCGTCACGTGCTCGGCATCTCGCAGGCGGAAATCTTTGCATCGCGCGAGCGCCCGCTCACTGCCCTACAAACCGAAGCCTTCAACGCACTCATCCGGCAGCGTTCGCGCGGCGTGCCCATCCAGTACCTAACCGGAGTGCAGGAATTTTTCGGGCTGCCATTTCATGTCACGCCCGCCGTTCTCATCCCCCGCCCGGAAACCGAGCATCTGGTGGAGGCGGCTATCGAGCGACTGCAATCCCGCCCCGCGCCAGTCATCGCGGACATCGGTACCGGATCGGGTGCCATTGCTGTGGCCCTGGCGCAAGCGCTGCCCAACGCCCACATCGTTGCGATCGACGTCAGCCCCATCGCACTCGAAGTCGCACGGCAGAACGCAACTCGCAACGGCGTTGCCGAACGAATTCGCTTTGTCGAGTCCGACCTGTTCGCCGCAAGCGCAATCCTCACCGACCACCCCACCGGCCACCGTTTCGATGCGATTGTCTCGAATCCGCCCTACATTGCGGAACGGGAACGCAAGTCCTTGCCCAAAGAAGTGCGCGACTACGAACCCGCGCTGGCCCTCTTTGCAGGTCCGACAGGTTTGGAGTTCTACCAGCGCCTCATCCCCGCCACGCATGCGCACCTCGCAACCGACGGCTGGCTGCTGATGGAAATCGGCCACGGCCAGCGCGATGCCGTGAATCAAATGCTTCAGGAATGGAACGTGGTCGAGTTTGTCCCGGACCTGCAAGGGATTCCCCGGGTGGCCATTGCGCGGAAGAGCTAAGGTTGCTGGACAGATGCATCTGAGAAAGTTAGGGGCTAAACGATGATGATCCATGCATTCCTGTTTCTATGGAAACCGCAGGCTACCGAGGCAGACAAGCAACAGGCAGCCGCGAGAATTCCGGCCTTGCAGGGACAAATTCCCGGCATCCTCGAAGCCAGCTACGGTGCGAACACATCGCCGCGTTCCCAGGGATTCACCCACGGCGGCGTCATCAAGTTCCGTGATGCCGCAGCGTTTGAGGCCTACTTCACCCATCCCATACATCAGGAGCTGGTCGACTGGCTGATGCCGCTCCTCACCATAGCAGCAGAACTGGACTATGAACTGTAACGAGTGGTCGGAACTGTAACGGGGTCGATCCGCCATTGCTGCGGATCGTGAACTGTTCTTACGCTAATTGCCTGTGGATGGAGAACGTCGGCAAGCCCTCCCACCACGGGCCGCTCAAACTCACATCGCCCTTTCGTCCTAGCGAAGAGAACCACGCATCGACGATCCTGTGCTGCCGGCAATTCCCGGAGATACCGCTTGCCGCGGGCTACGGATGGTCAGGCGGAGGTTTCACCAGGCGCTTGCAAAGCCAGTTGTAAAGACAACCAAAAACAGCCCCGCCGATGAGACCATCTACGGCTGCGTACAGCGTCACGACCACGACTTCCGCGAAGCTGCGAGTCGCATGGTAGCCGGGATAGATCGACGCCAACCCATCAAGAAAGTGCTGCGCATAGCCGACCCATATCAGGTTGGCCACACCCACCAGCAGAATTGATACTCCCCAAAAAATGCCACACGCCAAGGCTAGAGCCTTGATATTGAATTTCATCGCTTGCTCCTTCCTTCAGCCAACACACTAGCAGGATTTCCCCTTGTCAGCAGGGATTCGCTGCAACCCCGGCGGACGATCTGGGACGTGCGCTAGCCCAGGTTGACTTCTGTCCGCGCCAGCACTTGAATCTCTAGACGATTGTGCAGCGGATCAGCCTCGAGCAGCACTTGGTCCCCATGCACCACTTCTCCGTCGAGGATCTTGATGGCCAGCGGATCCTGTATCAGCCTCTGAATCGCGCGCTTCAACGGGCGTGCCCCATAGGCGCGGTCGTAGCCCGTCAAAAAGAGCTGGCGCTTTGCCCCCTCGGTCATCTGCACCGTGATGCGCCGGTCGGCCAGCGTACGATTCAGGTCCGCAATCCGCAGCGTCAGAATATGCTCCAGTTGTTCCTCGCCCAACGGACGGAAGATCACAATATCGTCCACACGGTTCAGGAATTCTGGCCGAAAACTTTGCCGCAGCAGACCCAGCACTTGCTCTCGCGCATCGTCAAAACCTGATTCACTCTCCAGTGCCTCAGTATTCAAAAATTGTGCGCCCAGGTTGGAAGTCATGATGAGCACTGTGTTCTTGAAGTCCACCGTGCGCCCGCGCGAGTCTGTCAGGCGCCCGTCGTCCAGCACCTGCAGCAGCACGTTGAACACATCCGGATGCGCCTTTTCAATCTCATCGAACAGTACCACCGAATATGGCCTGCGCCGTACCGCCTCCGTCAACTGTCCGCCCTCGTCGTAGCCAACGTAGCCCGGAGGTGCACCGATCAATCGCGATACTGAATGCTTTTCCATATACTCCGACATGTCGATACGCGTCATCGCCTGCTCGTCGTCGAACAGAAATTCCGCCAGCGCCCGTGCCGTCTCCGTCTTTCCCACGCCCGTCGGTCCCAGGAAAATAAACGAGCCGATGGGCCGCTTGGGATCACTGAGTCCAGCACGTGAGCGGCGAATTGCGTTCGCGACCACGCGCAAGGCCTCGTCCTGCCCTATGACCCGCTCGCGGAGACGGTCTTCCATCTGCACCAGCTTCTGCACTTCCCCTTCCAACATTTTTGAAATCGGAATCCCCGTCCACTTGCTCACAATGCGGGCAATGTCTTCCTCATCCACTTCTTCTTTCAACATTCTCGGACCACCCGCGGCCCCTTCCTGCGCGGCGTTCAGTCGTTTCAGTTCCTCTTCCAGTTTGGGTAGCTCGCCATATTGGATTTGGGCTACGCGTTCATAATTGCCACGCCGCGTCTGCTCCTCCGCATCCTGGCGCATCGCTTCTGCCTGCTTTTTCAGGTCCGCCAGCCGCGTAATGTCTTCGCGCTCCTGCTGCCAGCGTGCGCGCAGCACCGCAGCCTCTTCTCGCAGAGCGGCCAGTTCCTTCGTAGCTTCCTTCAATCTTTCTTTGGAGTTTTCGTCTTTCTCGCGCTTCAAAGCAGTCGCTTCAATTTCAAGCGAGGTCGCGCGCCGATCCAGTTGATCGATCTCGGTCGGCACCGAACCAATCTGAATCGCGAGCGAAGCCGCTGCCTCATCCACCAGGTCGATTGCCTTGTCGGGCAGGAAGCGGTCAGAAATATACCGGTCCGACAGGGTCGCCGCCGCGACGATCGCCGAGTCTTTAATGCGAACGTTGTGGTGCGCCTCATAGCGATCTTTCAGGCCGCGCAGAATCGCAATCGTGTCTTCGACATTCGGCTCGCCCACATACACAATCTGGAATCGCCGCTCCAACGCCGCATCTTTCTCAATGTATTTGCGGTATTCATTCAGCGTCGTCGCACCAATCGCGCGCAGTTCCCCCCGCGCCAGCGCCGGCTTCAGCATGTTGCTGGCATCAATCGCGCCTTCCGCCGCACCTGCACCCACCAGCGTATGCAGTTCATCGATGAACAGAATGATGCCACCCTGTGCATCTTCAATGTCCTTCAGCACCGCCTTGAGGCGATCTTCAAATTCCCCACGATATTTCGCGCCCGCCAGCATCGCTCCCAGGTCCAGCGAAATCAGCCGCTTGTCGCGCAGCACCTCCGGCACATCGCCAGAAATAATGCGCCGTGCCAGCCCTTCGACGATGGCGGTTTTTCCTACACCGGGCTCGCCAATCAGCACCGGATTATTCTTCGTCCGCCGCGACAGAACCTGCACCACGCGGCGAATCTCCTCATCGCGCCCAATTACCGGGTCCAGCTTTCCCTGCCGCGCCAGTTCCGTCAGATCGCGAGCATACCGCTCGAGTGCCTGAAATTTCGCCTCTGGGTTCTGATCGGTCACCCGCTGCGTACCGCGTACCGTCGTCAGCGCGCGCAGAATCGCTTCGTGAGTCGCACCTTCGGCTGCCAACGCCGTTTGCGCCGGATCGTTCTTCTGTTGCGCAATCGCCAGTAGCAAGTGCTCCGTCGAAACGTAGTCGTCTTTAAAGTTGCTAGCTTCCTGAAATGCCTGCTCCACAACTTTCAGAAACGTTTTCGACGGCTGGGCCTGGTTCGCGTCGCCAGAAATTTTGGGAAAAGTTTTCAGCACTTGCTGCAGTCGCATGCGAAGTGCGTCCGCCGATGCGCCGGCTTTCTGCAGCACCGGAGCAACAATCCCCTCCTTGTCACCCAGCAGCGCCAACAGCAAATGCGTCGGCTGCAGTTCCGGGTTGCCGTTCTCACTGGCCAGGGTGGTGGCCGTCTGTACCGCGTCTTGCGCCTTTACCGTAAGTTTGTCCCAGCGAATGGCCATAGTTGATCGTCCTTATTTCGTAGTATTCCTAACTCAATGTAACGCTTTCATGCATCCAGAAAACAGGGCAGGAGATGCGGTTTCCGCAAACATCCTGCCCTTTTTGGCGTCCTCCATTTTTCGGGGACGGGTGTGAACGAAATCCGAGGCGAGCCCGTTACGCTGCCGGCTTGGCTTCGTTTTTAGACGACTCTGCCTTGCGGCCTGGTTCAGCGTGTTTCCCGCCGCTCACGGATACCTGAATCCGCTTTGGCTTGGCCTCAGCTCGTTTGCCCATCTCGATCGTCAGGACTCCGGCATCGTAGCTCGCCTTCACC
>JBDTBI010000256.1:0-3569 GCA_039924215.1 Acidobacteriaceae bacterium | reverse complement strand
TCGCCCGCCGCTTTGGCGGGGATTTTCTGCTGCGGATTGAAGATACCGATGTCGAACGCAGCGAGGCGCGCTATGAGGCGCAGTTGCTGGACGATTTACGGTGGCTGGGTCTGGATTGGGACGAAGGCCCGCAGGCCCGCGTCGGCGAAAACCAGGGCGACGGACCCTATGGACCTTACAGGCAATCGGAACGGCTGGAAATTTACAGTACCCACACGGAGCGTTTGCTAGCCGAAGGCCACGCCTATCGCTGCTTCTGCACCACAGAGCAGCTCGATGCGGAGCGCGAACAGGCAATTGCCGCGCACCAGCCGCAGTTCTACTCCGGACGCTGCCGAAACATATCCGCGGAAAATAGTGCTGTTCGTGCGGCCAGTGGAGAACTATTTGCCGTGCGCTTGAAAATCGGACCCGATCCGATTTCGTTCCACGACATTGTTCGCGGTGCGGTGGAGTTCGCCGCTGAAACCGTGTCCGACCCTGTGCTGGTCCGCTCCACGGGTATGCCTGTCTACAACTACGTGGTGACGATCGACGATGCGTTGATGCAGATTACCCATGTAATTCGCGGCGACGACCATCTTTCCAACACCCCGAAACAGGTGGCAATCTACCATGCGTTTGGATGGACGGTGCCGGGGTTTGCGCATTTGTCGACGATCCTGGGCCCGGATAAAACGCGGCTTTCCAAGCGCCATGGTGCGACCTCTATTTCCAGCTTTCGGGAAATGGGCATTCTGCCGGAGGCGCTGACAAATTACCTGGCGCTGCTTGGGTGGGGCGCGGAGGGTGGGACGCGCGAGACCTTTACCATGCAGGAGCTGGCGGAAGAATTCACGCTCGAACGGGTAACCCCTTCCCCGGCGATTTTCGATTTCAACAAATTGCATTGGCTGAATCGGCATTATCTGAAGCTCGCCGATTCAAAACGTGTGGCGGAGCTGGCGCGGCCGTATTTTGTTGCCGCGGGCTGGCTGCCGGAGCAGCACAGCGCAGAGCACGGCACAAAATTGGATCCATGGTCCGAGCAGTTGTTGGCGCTCTTTCTGCCAGCGGTGGACCAATTGGATCAGTTGCCGGAAAAAGCGCGCTTTCTATTTGTGTTTGATCCGGCGGCAGCCATGGCGAATGAGGAGAATGCCGCTGTTCTGGCCAACGCATCCGCCCACAAGGTGCTGGAAGCATTTGCCACGCGCATTGCTTCTCTGCCCACCCCCGTGACGGCGGAAGCTTTTAAAGCAGTGATGAATGAAGTGAAGACCGCCAGCGGAGCGAAGGGCAAAGAGCTCTTCCATCCTGTGCGGATTGCCTTGACGGGCGCACACTCCGGTCCGGAATTCGACAAGGTGGTGCCGCTGATGGAGGCGGGGAGCGCGCTGTTGCTGCCGACGCCGGTTCTGAGTGTACAAAAGCGCACCGAGCTTTTTCTGGCTGCACTTCCACATCTCGAAGAAAACTGAATCGACTGATTCCATAACTCGCATTCCATGAAGCGTCTTCTATGAATCCGATGCAATCGCACCCGAAAAAAACACTGCTGAGCTGGAGCGGAGGCAAGGACAGCGCATGGGCGTTGCATGTTCTGCGCCAGAGCCCTGACTGCGATGTGGCGGCATTGCTGACCACGGTGAACGAGCGATTTGGGCGCGTAGCCATCCATGGATTTCGCGAGGAGTTGCTGGATATGCAAGCGACCCGAGTGGAGTTGCCGATATGGAAAGTTCCGCTGCCGTATCCCTGCTCGAACGCAGAGTACGAATCGCGCATGCAGGCAGTTTGTGCCCGCGCCGTGCAGGAGGGATTTGAGGCGGTCGCTTTTGGCGATCTGTTTCTGGAACATATCCGCGCATATCGCATCGAACATCTCGCGGGTACCGGGCTTGAGCCTGTGTTTCCGCTGTGGGGGATGCCGACGGACCAGCTTGCCCGCGAGATGGTGGCGGCTGGACTGCGCGCGCGCATCACCTGTCTCGACCCGCGACACCTTCCGGCATCTTTTTGTGGTCGCGTGTTCGATGCGGATTTTCTTGCGGACTTGCCGCCCTCGGTGGACCCGTGCGGCGAGCGTGGTGAGTTCCACAGCTTTGCCTATGCTGGGCCGATGTTTTCGCAATCAATTGCTGTGGAACATACGCACAACGTGGAGCGGGAGGGTTTTTTGTACGGTGAGCTAGTGCTGAGCGGCGCTTCTTAAGCCGCACGGTCTGCTACCCTCAGGATGAAGCACGATGAAAGAAACCACTCGACTCGTTCGCGCAGGCCTGCCGGAACCACCGGCAAAACCTGACGCCGGAACACCGATCCATCCCGGGCCTGTGTTTGCCGCAGCGTTTGTCACGCCGGGAGATCCGAGCCAGTCTGCGTATACGTATCAACGGTTCCACAACCCGACATGGGACGAGCTGGAACGCGCTCTAGGAGCGCTGGAGGGTGGCGTTGCGAGAATTTTTCCTTCCGGCATGGCAGCCATTACGGCCGTTTTTGCCGCACTTCTCCGTCCGGGCGATGTTGTCGTTTTACCGTCCGACAGTTACCGTACGACTCGCGTTCTGACGCGCGAATTTCTATCTTCCTTTGGGATTGAGACGCGCCTTGCGCCTACCGCGAACAATGCCCAAGCCAAGGTATTGGAGGGCGCGAAACTTTTATGGATCGAAACGCCGGCCAATCCCGGCATGGACGTCTGCGACATTCGCCTGCTGGCGGATGCCGCGCACCAGGCGGGCGTGCTGGTCGCCGCCGATAACACGACACCCACGGCGCTTGGGCAAAAGCCATTGGCGCTGGGTGCTGACCTTTCCGTTGCTTCCGATACGAAATCCCTGACCGGACACAGCGATCTTCTGCTGGGCCACGTGGCCGTGCGGGATTTGGAACTGATGTCGAAGATTGACCGCTGGCGCACTCTGTCCGGCTCCATCGTCGGGCCGATGGAGGCATGGCTTGCCATGCGTTCCCTGACCACGCTGCCGCTGCGCCTTGAAAAGCAATCGCAAAACGCGCAGAGGATCGCGGAATTTCTGGAGAGCGGGAGCATCGCTCGGTCGGTGCGCTATCCAGGGCTGACATCCCATCCTGACCACGCGCTGGCCCGCCGCCAGATGCGCTATTTTGGTCCGATCGTGGGCTTTGAGCTTGCCAGCCGGTCCAAGGCGGAGCGATTTCTGGACGCCTCCAAGCTGCTGGTGGAAGCAACCAGTTTTGGCGGCATCACCTCGTCTGCGGAGCGACGCGCGCGTTGGGGCCAGGATGATGTTTCTGAAGGATTCATTCGGCTGAGCGCCGGGTGCGAAGATATTGACGACCTTCTGGCGGATGTGGACCAGGCGCTGGCGGCAAGCGTGACTGCCTGACGTGAAGATGATCCTGTCATGACCGCTCATCCCAGCACCTTTGACACCACGTTCCCTCACGAGTGGCGGGTGGAAATTCTTACGCAGCCTTCCAAGGTTGTGCCGACTCAACTCTTTGTCTATCCGCGGAAGATTGACGAGGTTGAACTGGGCGCACTGCATATCCTGCTGTGGCCTCAGCAAGAGATTGCTCCGGTGATGGCGATTTTTGCGCTG
>JBDTBI010000255.1:0-6019 GCA_039924215.1 Acidobacteriaceae bacterium | reverse complement strand
AACATTGCAACGATCCGTCATCTTTTTCCCGCAGTTGACCTTACAACTACTCCCAGACTTAAATCGTAGAGATTCACTAACCGGCGTTAGGATGACTATGAACAATTCAACAGGATCCCCTTGCCCTCCACAACGATCGAAACCCCGCGGACCAAAACCCGCAGGATCATGCTCCCGGTTCTTGCTGTATTGGTCCTAGTTGTCGCGACCTTCATAGCGTGCTGGCCCGTGGTTCGAAGCTATCTGCAATCAGCGGCCCTTCTGATGCGGTGGAATGGGGAGCCGTTGCCGGCCATCCTGAAACCTGTCGCTGGGATGAAAATCGCCACGCGGGACGTCATGATTCCATCGCCGCAGGGACCCATCCGAGGCCGCATCTACACCCCGGAAAAAGATCCGAATGCCCCCGGAGTCGTGCTGGTGCATGGGCTGAATCATCAAGGCATCGATGAAATCAAAATGAGGCATTATGCCACCTGGGAGGCGTCTTGTGGCCTCCGCGTCCTGACACCCGATATACCTCCACTGCGCGCCTACCAGATCGAATCTTCCTCCATCGACTTCATCGGAGAATCCGCGCGATGGTTCGCCCAGCAGACCGGGCATCCCATTACGTTGATGGGAGTGAGTTTTGCCGGGGGCATGTCCCTGATGGCCGCAGCCAAACCCGCCTTTGCCCCCAGCGTGAAGATGGTATTTATTGTGGGCGCCTACAACGACCTGTCGCGCCTGGCAAACTTCTATGCGACCGGCATGGACGTGCGGACCGACGGCAGCGTAGAAAAAATTGAACCGAATCCATTTGGCGTTCAATTGCTGGAATACACCGACCTGGCCTTATTCATTCCGGCCGAAGACCGTAGCGCTCTGGAGCCAGTATTGGGTGCCGTGTTGTTCGACGAACACTCCCTGGTGCCGAAAATGGTGTCCGCTCTGACTCCCGCGCAGCAGGCGGAACTGAAATATCTGCTGGATGCCGTTCCAAATAAAACAAAGCTGCAGGAGATTGCGCAACACGATGCTGCCGAAATGGCAAGCGTTTCGCCGCACGGACATCTGGCGGGTCTCACCGCCAAAGTATTTTTACTCCATGGCCTGGATGATGATTACGTTCCATCTGCGGAAGCGGAATGGAATGCGAAAGAGCTTCCACCGGGAACGCTCCAAGACATGTTGATCAGTCCAGTCGTCTCCCACATCACACTGGGCGGAAAAGCGCACATTCTGCTGGATAAATTGCGCCTGATTCAATTCATGGCGCGGGAACGACGCGCAACTCTGGAACGGTAGACGCTGACGCGTGGACCAATGCCGCCCTTATTTAGATTGAGTGAACGACTGTCCTAGCATCCGTGGGACTGGGATGGAAGAGGCGGTCGTGCCCACGCTGTCTCGACCGCCCTGAAAAACACGACCGCGCATAGAAATGAACGTGGAATATACCATCGCGGCAGCGTTGAACGTCGCCTGCCGAAGCCGCTGCGCCCCATTAGGGAACAGTTTCTAAGCGGGATAGGTTCCCGTAATGTAGCCTTCCAGGTCTTGAATGGCTCGCGCCTGACCGGAGATGATCCATTTCACCAGATCGCCAATGGAAATCAAGCCGACCACAGCTCCGTCCTGTAAAACCGGCAAATGACGAATGCGGTGCTCCGTCATCATCGCCATGCACTCATCCACCGTATGCTGCGGACCCACAAAGACAACCGGGCTGGTCATGATCTCGCTGATGCTGGTCTCCTTGGAGAAATGTCCCATCAGGATTCCCTTACGCGCGTAATCGCGCTCCGACAGGATGCCGACCAATCGATTGTTGTCCAGCACCAGCACGGCGCCGATATCGTGCTTCGCCATGGTCTCGATCGCTTCGTAGACCGAATGATTCGGCGCGACCGACAGAACCCTGTTTTTTTCCTTGTGCTTCAGCACCCATGCAATCGTATCGGAACGTTTCATCCGGACCTCCTGGCCTTCGGCTATCCCAGTGTCGATGCGTCCAATCCGCGCTGGGGTTGCCTACGCCCTCGCCATGCTGACGGGGACATGATACGCTGCGTCGTAGAAAATTAGAACCGCCAAATTTCAGGAAATGAAGTTGCCCCCGACTTGAGGCCACAAATGAAAACCAAAGCCCGTTGTGCCTGGCTTCCGAAGGACAAACCCGATTACATTCGCTACCACGACACGGAATGGGGGAAAGCGGTACATGACGATCACAAGCTGTTTGAAATGCTCATTCTGGAAGGGGCCCAGGCGGGCTTGAGCTGGTACACCATCCTGAAGCGCCGCGACGGCTATCGCAAAGCGTTCAGAAACTTCGATCCAGTCCAGGTCTCACGCATGACGGACGCTCAACTGGAAGAAGTGCTCGCAACCGGCGATATTATCCGGAACCGCCTCAAGGTATTTTCGACGCGCAAAAATGCCCAGGTATTCCTTTCCATACAAAAGGAATACGGTTCGTTCGATGCCTACGTCTGGGGGTACGTGGGCGGCAAACAGAAAGTAAACCGGCCCAAAAGCCTGAAGGATATTCCTGCCAGCACGGCTGAATCGGATGCGCTTTCGAAAGACTTGAAGAAACGCGGCATGAGCTTCGTCGGGTCCACCATCCTCTATGCCTACATGCAGGCGGTTGGTTTGGTGAATGACCACATGCTGGATTGCTATAAGACTGTGTGATCGGAAGGCGTGGCGCATCTCCTCGTCCTTGCTCGTTTGCCGCGCATGCGGTGAATCTCCTATCCTGAAGGGTTTCTTCCCTACTTCCAGCAGCTTGAGGTGGTTGGATGTCGCAAGGCACCACAGAAAAGGTTCCGCCGGACTCGACGCGCGCCACAGAACGCGCGCAACCCGTCTCCGCGGCCGAGCAGAAGTGGACGGACGAGATCCTTGCGCCCACACTTCAAAAATTCCCGGAGCGCCCCATTGGCGCGAACACGGGAACGAATCGGTATCCCGACGGCACCGCACGCTTCACTACCGTTTCCGGTGTTCCAGTCGAGCGGCTCTACACCGCTGCTGACCTTCCGGCCGATTGGGACGAGCATCCGGACACATACCTTGGGGCGCCAGGCCAGCCGCCCTACACGCGCGGCATCCGCGCCACCGGCTATCGCGGCAAACTGTGGACCATGCGGCAGTTTTCCGGCTTTGCCACGCCGGAAGAAACCAACCGGCGCTACAAATATCTGCTTGCACATGGCGGCGATGGCCTGTCCGTTGCATTTGATCTACCCACGCTAATGGGCTATGACTCCGACCACGCCCACAGTGAAGGGGAAGTGGGCAAGTGCGGGGTTGCCATCGATTCACTGGAAGACATGGAGATTTTATTCTCCGGAATTGATCTCGAAAAAACGACGGTCTCCATGACCATCAATGCCCCGGCCAGCGTGTTGTGGGCCATGTACCTGGTTGTGGCGGAGCGGCAGGGTGCGGACTGGAACAGGGTTTCCGGAACGCTGCAGAACGACATTCTGAAGGAATATATCGCGCAGAAAGAATACATCTACCCACCCGCGCCTTCCATGCGCCTGGTTGTCGATACGTTCGAGTTCGGCTCGCTGTGTACGCCGCGCTTCAACCCCATTTCCATCTCCGGGTATCACATCCGCGAGGCCGGAGCGACGGCACTGCAGGAGCTGGCTTTTACCCTGTACGACGGCGTGGAATATGTGGAGTGGGCGCTGCGGCGGGGTCTGGACGTCGACGATTTTGTGCCGCGCCTCAGCTTCTTTTTCAACTCGCACAACGATTTTTTTGAAGAGATCGCCAAGTTCCGCGCCTCCCGCAAAATCTGGTATCGCCTGATGACGGAACGCTTCCACGCCACGCAGCCGCGCTCGCAGCAACTGCGTTTTCACGCGCAAACCGCGGGCGTCTCTCTCACCGCGCAGCAGCCTAGGAACAACATTGCCCGCGTGGCGATTCAGGCGCTGGCCGCCGTGCTGGGCGGTACGCAGTCGCTGCATACGGACTCCTTCGATGAGGCACTGGCATTGCCCACCGAGCAAGCGGCTCGCATCGCGCTGCGCACGCAGCAGATTCTGGCGTATGAATCCGGTGTTGCGCAAACCGCCGATCCATTGGGCGGCTCCTATTTTGTTGAAAACCTAACGCTGAAAATGGAACAAGGTGCCTTCGACTATTTTGACAAGCTGGACGCGATGGGCGGCATGGTGCGCGCCATTGAACAAGGCTATCCGCAGAAAGAATTGGCTGAATCCAGTTACGTGTATCAGCGCGCCGTTGAAGCCAGGGAAAAAATCGTCGTCGGCGTGAACGATTTTGTCATCGAAGAAACGCCGCAGCCGATTCTGTACATCGAAGAAAGCGTGCGCACATCGCAAACGGCCAAACTGCAGCGCCTGCGTGCGCGACGTTCCCAGGATGAAGTCTCTCGCCGCCTGCACGCACTACGTCACGCGGCTGCGCAGGAACCGAGGGCTGATAAGGGAAAAGTCTCCGACGCCAATACCATGCCATATATTCTGGAATGTGTTCGCGCCTACGCCACGGTCGGCGAAATCTGCGAAGCCTTGCGCGACGTGTATGGAACGCATGAAGAATCCTGCTGGACGTAAAAACAGAATATTTCGAGGAAGTCTTTGACAATGCAATCTGGCGTCGATCAAAAAAATGAAGTTCCCATCCGCGTGCTGGTTGCGAAGCCGGGGCTCGACGGCCATGATCGCGGGGCCAAAGTCATTGCGCGCGCGCTGCGGGATGCAGGCATGGAAGTCATCTACACCGGGCTGCGCCAGACGCCGGAAATGATCGTCAACGCTGCCATCCAGGAAGATGTGCAGTGCATCGGGCTCAGCATTCTTTCCGGCGCGCACAACGCCATTGTGCCGCGCCTGATGGCGCTGCTGAAGGAATGCGGAGCCAACGATATTCTCGTCGTGGTTGGCGGGACGATTCCGGCGCAGGACACCACTTTTCTGAAAGAACAGGGCGTAGCTGCCATCTTCGGCCCCGGAACGCCGCTCGGCGCCACGGTGGAATTCATTCGCGCTAACGTAAAGCCCCGCGGCCTCGCCGCCTAACGGAAGGCCTCTTTCATACTTTCCAGATTCTCTGCGCCATCCAAAAACATCCTGTGGAAAAGGCCGAAACTATTTACTTGTAATTCGCAAGCAACCTCACTAATTTCTCCATATTACTTGTATTTCGCAAGTAAGAAATGATCGCACCCCCATGCCGGAAAAATCAAAAACGAAACGCAGGTCGGGCTGCCCTGTCAGCAGCTCGCTGGAGCAATTTGGAGATCGTTGGTCTCTGCTGATTATTCGCGACATGATGGTCCGAGGCTACCGGACGTTTAAGGAATTTCAGGAATCCGGCGAGGGTATCTCCAGCAACATTCTGGCCGACCGGCTGAAAACTCTGGAAGCGGCGGGCATCCTAATGACCGAACCGGCAGAAACAGATGGAAGGCGCATGAACTATCGCCTGACAGAGAAAGGCATGGATTTGGCGCCGGTGATGCTGGAGTTGTTGATCTGGGGAGCGAAGCATGAAACGTCCGGGCCGCAGTGCGTGTTGATTGCCCAGATGGAAAACTGCCGTCAGGAAATTCTCCTTGAAACGCGGCGACGGTGGCTGATGCGGGATTCCACTCCCTTGATTCCGAAGTTCGATGACACACTCAATCTGCAGGCAGCACGAGGCAAGGCACGGAGGAAACAATGAGCAAGGTGCGAGTTCTGGTCGGTACGCATAAAGGCGCATTCATCCTGACCTCGGATGGCAAGCGCAAACAGTGGGAAGTGAAAGGCCCCCATTTCGGAGGCTGGGAGATGTATCACCTGAAAGGATCACCCGCCGATCCGAATCGCGTGTACGCGTCGCAGTCGACTGGCTGGTTTGGTCAGTTGATTCAGCGCTCCAACGATGGCGGTACAACGTGGGAGCCGGTGAACAACAAATTTTCCTACGACGGCGTTCCCGGCACGCACCAGTGGTATGACGGCACGCCGCATCCGTGGGAGTTCAAACGGGTCTGGCATCTGGA
>JBDTBI010000254.1:0-4526 GCA_039924215.1 Acidobacteriaceae bacterium | reverse complement strand
CCTCTGAGACTGATAAAAGGGACCTTCGTCCCAATTCATGCCAAGCCAGCGAAGGCCTTCCAGAATGCCGGTGACCATATCGGCGGAAGAGCGCTCAAAATCGGTGTCTTCAATCCGAAGGACGAATGTGCCTCCGGTGTGACGCGCAAATAGCCAGCTGAAAAGGGCAGTGCGGGCACCGCCCACATGCAGAAATCCTGTTGGAGAAGGGGCAAAACGGACGCGAGTCTTTTGAGAAGAGGAATTCATCATAATGTGGAATGCCAAATTCTTATCCTAGAGCATTTTTTGCAGGTTACGGAATCTTCGCATTCCCATCGCTGGAGTCACAGCAAAGGGATATGCAGGAACTGGTTTTCCGGTTTCGGCCACTTGCGCAGGAAAAAGCCCCGGTGTAAGCCGGGGCTAGGATAGAACAGCTTCAGGAGGGGTGGTACGGTTCAAAACAAGCGGTAGGACACCCCCGCCGAATAGACCCAGGGGGTGAGTCCGGTCGGAGGGAAGTCCCAACGCTGGTATTCAAAGTCAGCAGGACGAATGGTGAGATGGTCCGTTAGGTGAAAATCCAGACCGCCGCCTCCTGCATATGTCGTGTAGGTGTAGGTTTCTTTTGAAATGAAATCAGGATAATGGAATCGACTTCCGCCAACCAGGAGCTTGACGTACGGGAGCCAACGACGCCCGACCCGATAGGTGACTCGCGGGCCGCCCAAAAAGTTCTGCTGCGAAATGCCTTTGCCCGAACTTGAATCTGTGAGGAAATCTCGAAAGCGGGCTTCGCCTTCGACGCCCACGCCAATGTTGCCCCACACACGATAATCAAAATCCGCGTAGGCCCCGGGGCCATACGCATGTCGTTGACCGTAGTCTGTTTGTCCGTACGAGAACATTCCTCCCACGGTGACGGTTGCATTTTTCGGCGTTACTGGAGATATTGCCTGCGCATGCAGGAAGACAGGGCAAAGTAAAAAGATGAGCCCACCCAGAAATTTTTTTCCCACTGTAAATCCTCCCCAAATGCAAAAGAATCATATATGCCTAGAGACAGGTGCCATGCTTGCACCTGTCTCTAAGATTGTAGCTGACGTATCTAGTTCGATGTATTAGATGTACTGGTGCCCGGGGAGGCTGCTCCAGTAGATGCAGATACAGGAACTGGCGCCGCTTTACCGTATGGACGCAGCCGGAAGAATATAGGCGTCAGTTCAAACGGCATTTTGTCGCTTGGACTCAGTACCGCTACCGGTGCCGAATTCATCTGCTCAACCGTGTCGTTCCAGGAATCTACTCGCAAGTGGCTTCCCAGGGGCAGGGAAGCGATCTGCCGGACATTTTCCATATTCAGTTTCGGGGCTTTGGCGACCAGAGCATTCATCCACACCTGATCGTCGGTACTGCTTGTGAAGAGTGAATCGCCAAGCTGCGGCTGCATCAGACTGGGCAAGGTCTTTGCACGTGCGAGCAACATCTTGTAGTAAAGACCGGCATTGCCAAGCTTGTCCTTATAAGGGGAGTTTTCCAAAATCACAAGGGCTTTTTTGGCAGCTGCCTGATTTTCCGCATCGCTGTGGTGCAGCGGCACCCGGCGGATGGTCGCTTGGTCGGCGAACATCAGGTTATCGGGGAAGGCAAATTCGGTGTCGATCTTGTGCCCCAACTCCAAGTGTGCCAGTTGGAACGCCAATACCGAAGCCAAATCTTCTTCGTACGGAAGGGTGTCAATCAATCCCTTGCTCAGAACGATTGTGTTTCCGATCGTTAACGACTCCAGAGGGGCGGTGAGCATTACGCGGCAGTGAACCGGTTCCGCCAATGTGATGTTGTTGGTAACGATTAGATTGTTGGTGACCTGCTCAAGGACTTTGTCGAACGGGCTCGGACCTGCAAGGAGTCCGGCCTGAAACAGGCGATCAAGAATATTGTTCTCAGCCTGCTCCGACCACATTCGAGAAGCCTGTAGCGGGCTCACATCTTTCGCGCTTTCGCTGGAATCGGTTACAGCATCAATTTTGACGGTGGCGCTATCGGTCGTCGATACAGGCTGACGTAGCGAATAACCCCAGATCCAGGTTTGGGCGCGGAAGAAACCGGCCTGATCCGGAACGGTTCCGGGTCCATGCTCCTCAGCATAAACAGCCGTGGGTAGCCAAAGGCCCGGCTGAACATTGGTACGCCAGCTATCGAAGTGGTAGTAGACCTGATGGCCACCGTTGCTGGTGTACGTACCGCTGAAGCGGACAATGTTGCCACCCGTATCTTCAATCCATACTCGGCCGATGAACCGTCCCGAACCGGATCCAGGCTTCGGCGACACATCGAAAAGGTACGTACGCACATCGCCCAGAAACTCGCGGCGGACAAACTTGAAATCATAATGCTCGCGATCAAAGTGAGCCGAATCCAACAGGAGCATCTGCACAAAGCCCTGGGCGACATACTCGATCTTGAATGCTTTGGTCAGGCCATTCACAAACATGACCGATCCCTTATAGGCATTCTTCTTGCTTTCCGCTTGCTGATAGCGATTGTCTTGAATTACCTTGCCAAAATCCACGCGCCCCAGAAAGTAATGATCGCCTGTCGGCACCGCGCTCAACTGCGTGTCAGGCTTAAAGTCCTGGATGTAAGTTTCGACCACAGGGGTACGTCGCTGCAATGCCTGTAATACACCCTTCTCATGCCCAGATGCCTGGTCGATCAGATGGACCATTTGCGGGGTCAATCTGCCCGTTAACGGGCCTTCTTTCTTTTTATGATTCCCAAATAAGGCCGAAGCGGGGAGAGCGACGGAGACCAGCAGCAGGAGGGCCAATCCTCTGTTAAGGGACCATGGAGGGAGAATTCTTGGAAATCGCATCGTAGTGTTCCTTAGGTTACTTAAGTTTAGTTGCTGAGTTCCCATGTACGCTAGCTGGAAGCCGTTTTCATCATACGTGAACATTCGAGATTCCTATGAAAAAGTTCATTATGGTAATCTCGAATGTTACGTAAGTTTCAAGTTGGCTGTTGACATTTACGCTAACTGGAAATCGATCCGGTAATATGTGGTAGTGTCGACAGGCTTCCCATCGCGAGTTGCGGGTTTAAATTGAGTCGCTTCCGCCACTCGAATGGCCTGTTCGTCCAATCCGTGCCCTAATCCGCGCACCACGCGGATGACATGGACTCGGCCGTCCGCCAAAAATCGAACTTCCAGAACCACATCCCCTTGAATCTTCAGCTGTTTCGCTTCCGAGGTATACACCGGCTGCGGGTGAGAAAGCACCTGGACCGTCGTTACGTTTCCGGTATTGACCACCACCATCTTGGCTGGAGCTGCGGTCTGGGTCTGGAATGCACCCGTTTTCGCCGTTCCACGAGGACCGCTTCCGGTGCCATTGGCTACCCCATCCGTGAATCCAACGTTCGTGACTTTTCCGTGACCAGTGCCTCCCGGTGTTCCGTGAGCGTATCCGGAGCCAAAGGCCACGCCGCCTACTTTTCCACGGCGTGCTGCGCCAGAGCCCGAAGCGTCTCCGATCGCACTGGAGAAGCTGCCGTAGGCTGCCACGGTAGCCGGGCGGTTGGCATTGGGATTGGGATGTACTCCGTCAGGATCGCCAAACCCACCCACCTTCGTCGATGTGTGTCCCATGTTGTTGGCGACTGTCGTCGGAATATCCGTATGAAACGTTCCTACCTTCGGTTGCGGAGGCAAGGCAACGGAGTCTGGACGATAGGGAGGCAATACCGGTGCATTCATGTTGTTCAAGCGCACCTGTGCTGGCCTCGGTTGGTCGGGCGTCGCCCGGTTATATGTGATTTTTGGCGCAATGCGATTCAGTAGATCCGGTGTCGGAGGAACAATCTCAACTTTCGGACGAATAACCGGCGGACGGGTTGGCTTCACTGGAGTAATCGGAAGCAACAGGTCTGTCACAATCACGGGCTTCTGGACTACTTTATGCACCATGAAGATCGACAGGATCAGCACCAGCGCAATTGCCGAAGCGTTTATGGCCAGGCTTACGATAAACGATTTATTTCTGCCTTCGGGCTCTGGAAGCAGCCCGAACGTCGCCTCTTGTCGCATGGAGGGGCGTCGCTCTCGATCTCTGGTACGGCGGGGGGGGAGTCCGGTATCGGGCCGAACTGAAGATTCTCTTGTCGCGAAACTTGTCATACAGCTTTTACCTCAACGCGTTCAGACTTCTGGATATTCAGACTATGTTGCAAACTCGCTTCTCGAACTGGCACAACCGGCTGACCGTTCCGTCTGGATGGATTCCATATTGCCGACTCCGATCGAAAACTCGCGAATCAATGTTTCAGTCAACTACGGCAAAAAAAGAAAGAACTTCCAATCTAAAAATTCGTCTCTGCCAACAAATCGAGCAATCCCTCTTGTTTGAGATGCTGCTCGCTCCATACCAGTGCAATTTTCAACAGCCACGCCGCCAAAAAGTGCAAATACTTGCACACCTCAGCTTACTCATCGCCCAGCTTTCAAAAGCTGACAACTCGATCACCTGGGTTCGGGTAGATTT
>JBDTBI010000253.1:0-7085 GCA_039924215.1 Acidobacteriaceae bacterium | reverse complement strand
GTTTCCCTGCGCGGAGAGCCGTCCGGAAGGCGCAGGCACCAACTCTACGGATTTCCAGGAAGTATCTGAAAAATTGGGGCGGCTCCACCCCGTGAGCTCCATGCGGGCATCATATTCTTCGCCATCGTATTCATTGTTGAGGCGAATCGGGCCGTCGGATGTTATTTTCCACGTCTCGTCGCTGAGGATTGTCTGACGCATGCCATCCTGGAACTCAACCTCAAGTTGCAGGAGCAACTTCGGATATCCGAAGGTCCTGGTGCCTGGAATGTAATGCCTGGGCGAAAAATACCGGCCATTTCCCAGCAGAACGCCGATGGCATTCAGGCCAGCTTGCAGATGTTGCGATACATCATGTGTCTGGTAATAGACTCGCGCGTCGTAATTGCTCAGGTTTGGCGCGAGTACCGCATCGCCGACTCTTTGGCCGTTGAGATAAACCTCATGAACTCCAACTCCACTGACGTAAGCGATAGCGCGGCGGATTGGCGCCTTTAATTCAAATTCATTGCGCAGCATGCGTGCAGGAAGTCGAGTTCGTATTGGATCGAACGTAGGCATAGGGAGATCGACGACACGAACTGGCGACCATCCAGCAGTGTTCGAGTCCGGCTGGGGCGAACCGATACTACCCGAGCTGGAAACCTTCCAATCCTGTCCGGTGCGATGATGAACGATGGTTCCATCCGCAAGGCCCAGGGTCAAGCCGCCAATGATTGCGAAAGTCGATGAAGATGAGCCAGGCTCAAGGGTCACTCTCACATGGTTTGTTCCCACACGGAAGGCCCATGTGATGTCTGCAGGCACAAATTGAGGCTGCAAGTGACCAGCCGCAGAAGAAATTTTTTGGCCATTGATGGTGACATGGATCGGATCTGTGCCGACGATCATCAGGAGCACATTGCTGGCAGGATTGTCCGGTGCGACTTCGACAACATCCTCAAAGATCAGAGTTCCATTCTTCGCGACGCTGGAAGAAATCCAGTGCGCACCTGTCATCTCCTCAGCTTTCTCCGCACCGCCATCCAGTCCGATCCACTTTGCCTGCCAATCCTCAGGATCAAGCAAACCCATAGACCATGTGGCTGGTTCACTCCATGCAGTACTCTTTCCAGCCTGATCCCACACCTTCACTTTCCACCAGGCGTCCTTTCTAGAGGGCAGAGACTTTCCGTTGTACTCAATCTGAATCGAACTCGCAGAGGCGACCTTGCCGGAATCCCACAAATCTCCCTCGTCTTTTTCAAGATGATCACGGCTGCTCGCCACAATGATGTGATATGCACTCTGCTTGAGGTTGCGTTGCGTTGCAGTTGCGGCCTCAAGAATCCAGCTAAGCCGTGGTCTGGCGACGTCAATCCCGAAGGGATCGATCCGATATTCGCAACGAAGACGAGTCACCCGGAGGCTTGTCGACGCGGATGGAAGGATGGAAGGCAATGCCTCACTCGAAAGTGTGGAGTCACTTGCGATTCCGGCAAGTATCATCAGTTGAATTGCTTCGCGCCGATTCATAGAACCTGATTATTCCAGAACTCTCAGTACTTTTGACGCATTGTTGAAGACATTATCGCGAAACCTGCTGCCGGAACGACTGCGGATTTGCGCGGTAAAGATCGGGGAGACCCGGCCCTTGGTATCGAAATTCCGCTCTCTTACCAAGAAAGAATCTTTCGCCGACCTATTGCTTGATTGCATATCAGAGGTACAGGATGCTGAATTTTCAAAGCGATTTGTGTATCAAGGTATCTTGAGGCTTGTCGGGAAAACCGGTAATGCCGCGCGATCTGTCGAACTGATAGATGCGCTGTAGCGGTCTCGCTTGGAATGGGAATTGGCGAAGAGTATTGCCCATCAATACGGATTTCATTTCTGGGCTTTGGCAGGCTGCGACAGCGATGCGGTTTAAATGTTTTGCAACATCGCGCCGAAGCTCAGCCAGGTTGGCCAACTCGTTCGGGTCATCCCTTAGATTGAATAGCTGTTGGCGGCCACCATCCGCCATATAGATATATTTCCATTGCTCGGACCGAACCATGATCTTAAAACGCGGTGTTCCTGGATCTCCGTAATAACAGACGAGGCTCTGCCGCTCTTTCGCGGCCCCAGTACCCAGACCGAGGATGTCGCTGCCTTGTCGAATCTCTTGGTGGCCTGCCGCGCCAGTGGCGATTCCGAAGAGATCTGTGAGGCAAACCAGATCATTTCGATGTTGACTGGCTTGGATCCTCGCAGGCCAACTGACGAGGAACGGAACGTGGCAGGAAGCTTCAAAGAAACACTCCTTCTGCCAGCCGTGATGGTCGCCCAAGAGGTCTCCGTGATCGGAGAAAAAGCATATTAGGGTATTGTCTGCGTCTCCGCGTTGTTCAACTGCATCCAGAATGCGCCCAATGCAAAAATCAATGTAAGTGATCTCACCGTAATACCGGGCTTTCAGAGATCGCGCGCGCACCGGGTCAACATCCTCGGCCCAAACTCCGTAATTCATGAAAGGAATCTGCTCGTCCATGAAATCCGTCTTCAGGTCACCGAGAATGGGGGGAGGCATTTTTTCCGGATCATACAGGCGATTGAAAGGGATTGGCGGAGTAAAGGGGGGATGAGGTCCAATGAACGAAACGAAGCCGAAGTAGGGTTGCCCGTTCTTCTGACCAATTTGTTTGACAGCCTGCGTCGCGGCCCAACCTTCGACGGTCAGAAGGGCTGGCAACGGACTCACTTGCGGCATGTAGTACATCTCTGTGCGCTCACCCATCAATTGCTCGATGAAGTTGAACTCAGGATGCTGAGTTGCTATCCAGGAAGCGTAGGAGTCTCGCTTGCGCTGGCCGGCAGTCCCGTACGACGGCTCGCTATGCAACTGCACGTCGTAGCCTAGCTGCTCATCCCACGGGATGGTGTGGAACTTTCCAATACCAAACGTACGGTAGCCCAGAGTTTTCATGGTTTGCGGAAGGTACGGACCGCACCGCCCCGTCATCGTGGGTGCCTGGTTGGGCGCGGGGTGCTGTCGCTCCATGCTGAATATGGCGGTAGTCGGTGGCAGGCAGCCAGTTCGGATGCAATACCGTGCCGGTATGCAGACCGGGCAGGGAGAGTACGCGTTGGTAAACGTTATCCCACGACGCACAAGTCGGTCGAGGTTTGGCGTATAAACGATTTGATTGCCGAGTCCGGCGATGGTATCGAATCGTTGCTGATCGACCATTAGGAATAGAACGTTTGGTTTCTCTGACGACCCTTTGATCGTAGGCGATGCAAAGCTCGAACTTACCGATGAGACCATCGCAGATGCCCCGGCCAGCATCTTCAAAGCAGATCGCCGATCAATGTCGGTCACGGCGTCTCCTTGTTCGCGTGATCACGTTTCGTTCGAATCATACACCGCCGCAAGACCATAGCCTTGCGGCGGTAATAAACCCATCAATATGTTAGCTTCAGGGCAAATTCCATGATGCGCGGATCTGCGGCGCTTGTAATCTGGCCGTAAGAACCGGATCCGACGCTAGTGGAGGGTCCACCGAAGTTCGGATGGTTCATCACGTTGAACGCCTCTGCCCGAAACTGCATGTTGAGACGCGTTGTGATTGGAAACGTTTTATAAAGTGCGACATTAAATGATATTTGGCCTGGTCCGCGGATGGTGCCGTTACTCGCATTACCAAAGAAGCCGTATTTTGGAGCAGCGAAGGAATTCGTGCTGAACCACTCGTTTAGCTTACCTATTTTGTGGATTGGGGCCACCTGGTCTGGATGTGTAGCGATTCCGGCGTGGCTTGTGGCCAGACCCGGAGTAAGTGCAGAACCGCTTTGTAGCAACCCTAAACCGGCAAACGTCCAATGACCCAGCGCCGCTGCGACCGGTCTGCTACTGTGCTCGAACAACGGAACGTTGTAGACCCATGTTCCGGTAAAGACGTGTGTGAAATCGAAATCTAATGGGCCGTATTCCGCTGCTACATTGCGCGGATTCTGGACGGTAGATCCATACGTGTTTCCGCCACTGTGGGGATTGATCGTTCCAAGAGTTTTGCTATAAGTGTAGGACAGGTTCACCTGTGCCCTGCTTGTTCTGTAGATCAGTCCTGTTTGCAATGAATTGTAGTTAGAACTACCACCATCAAACTCCGAGTTCATTTTGCTATAGCCCTGATACGGGCGTGTATGGTCTTGAGATGCGCTTCCGGCATTGATACACGGATCGAAATCGTACGAAGCCGATGCTTGTTGACCCGAACCTAGGCAATTGGGAGCGCTTGGGGTGGTTACCGGCAGCGCGGAGTTGACATCAAAGCCGGAGGCAGATAAGTGGCGACCGAGACTGCCGACGTAGGCGACATGTGCGACCGTGCTGGGGGCGAGCTGGTGCTCGACCGTCAAACTGTACGTTTGGACTTGTACTGGCGTGTAGCTGGGTTGAATAATACTCAGAGTCTGCGTAGTGGGAGCTTTTGGCGTGCCTACGGTTCCGTTGCTGAGCAGGCTGTTCAGAACGTTGGCACTCTTCACATAGGGAGGATTCTGCCCATATGCCGCGTTAAGCTGGGACAGCACGCGCCTCGAATAACCCACTCCATATCCTCCTCGGATGGAAGTTGTTCCGTTGCCGCTAACGTCATAGGCAAAGCCCACCCGCGGAGCGAAGTTTGTCTTCACGGGAGTGTAAAATCCCCTCGGAACGCCATTTTTCCCTGCGAAAATAATTCCATTCAAAAGATTGGCAGGTTGGCCAGACGAGTCAAGCGGAATGTTCGAGCTATTGATCACCAGACTGCCGTTCACATTCACGACAGGCGCCTCCGCCGGCTTGTAAAGCGCGGGCGAGAAACTGGCGACTTGATTGTCGCTTGCAGTATCGCTAGACATGTACGCCCATCGCAGGCCCAGATTTAAGCTCAGTCGAGGGCTTGCACGCCAGTCGTCTTGTACGTAGGCCTCTGTTTGGTTATAGTGACCAGGGACTCGCCTTTGACGATTCACCTGCGAATACGTGGCATTCAATCCAAGAAGGTAGTCGGCAACGGGATCTCCGGTATGCACACCACTGAAGCTAAAGCTGCCAGCCGGATTGCTGAAGGCATCCTGATGCTTCACCCCAGAGATATATACAAAGCCGGCTTGCAGAACGTGACTGCCTTTCACCCAACTTGCATCGTCGAATATCGAACCTTCGCCGTCGTTGGCCTCGATCGGCAGGCCGCTTGTCCCATTGCCCGCCCATCCCCTCGACAAGCTGATATTCGGGATTCGATTCAGCGGATCGGCACCAGGAAATGCCTGGATGATGCTAACGCCAGACGGCATCGGCGCAGTTTCGATCAGTTTCACCTTGGTATAGATTTCGGCCACTCCAACGTTGTTAACCACATTCGGTGAAAAAAAGGTGGTGAGCCGGATCATGTCGTTGAGACCCGTCGTATATTCAATTTCGGGGATTCGAGGCGTTGGGTTCAGCGATAGACCGAGGCCGTCAGGGAACCGCTGGTCCACCGGTTCGTACATAAAATGTGCCATCAACTCATTCTTACTGCCGATGGCTTGGTCCAGGCGATACTGAGAGTCGCCTTGATTCGTGGTCTTGTTCCCTTGGTTGAGGTAGTTGTTGAAGCCTCCGGACAGATTGTTAGGGAGCGGCCAATAGGCGTTCATAACGGCGACCGCAACCGGATCGAAGCAGGCCGGGTTCAGCGTTTTTGGACCCGAGATGCAGTTTGTTCTTCCATCCGATGACAGCAAACCCTGGCTGTGCGCATCTAAAACGAATGGCCCAGATAGCGTGGGGCTGGCGCTGAAATCGCCGTTCCGCATCGCCTCGGTCGGCAGAGCGGCGCGAATGACTTGCCCGGCCGAGACCAGGATCCACTGATTGGAGGCAAAAAAGAATGACTTCTTGTCTCGTTTCGTATTGTAAAGTCCGGGGATGATGACTGGTCCGCCGAGAGTAAAGCCGAAGATGTTCTGATGGAGTTTCGACGTGCTGGTCGAGAAATAATTCTTGGCGTCGAAGGCATTATTCCGTAGATAGTCCCACGCGGAGCCGTGATATGTATTCGTTCCGCTCTTAGTTTCAACCATGATCTGGCTCGCGCCGCCGATTCCATATCTCGCGCTGTAATTAGCCTTCAGGACCCGAAACTCTTCGATGCCATCCACGATCGGCAAAACGTAGACGCCCATCCCATTGCCGCCTTCGTCGTAGGCGCCGTCGATGTTATAGCTTTGGTTTTGTATCCCCTGCCCATTGATGACGAGGGCTGTTTGGCCGCCTACTCCGCCGCCGATTTGTTGATTTGCCCCGTTGACGCTGGCCACACCCGGAACCATGATGGCAAGGGTCTGGAAGTTTCTACCGTTCAACATCAGGTTGCTGACCTGTTCGGAGGTAATCGTGCCGCTGCTTTCTGAAGTTTGTGTATTCACCTGGACCGCGTTCGCCCTTACAGTGATCTGCGAGGCGGTGCTTCCAACCTGCAATTTCACATTATTTGCACGGCGAACACCGGGATCAATATGCATACCCAGGACGAAATTTTGTTGAAACCCCGCCTTCGATATGTTCACGGAATATGTCCCGACGGGTATCGATTCCGCCGAGTAAAAGCCAGCGCTGTCTGTGGTAACCGTATGGGAAACACCTGTCGCTTGATTGGTTACGACGACCGCTGCTCCGGGGATGAAAGCCCCCGTTGAGTCCGTCACTGTCCCCGAAATAGCTCCTGTGCTCGCAACCTGCGCGTAACTGACGGCTGCAATGGCTAACATGAATAGTGCCATGCAAACGCAGAGCGATTCACGACAGAGAACTCGTTTCATGATTGGACCTCGAAGTTTGGATTCCTACTTATTGCGGTCAGAAAACTTCCACAAAGATGCTCAACAAATCAATAAGTTATTCTACGATGAAGTTTTTGTCAATGCATTTGTTCGTTTCTATTCGTTTCATTCTTGACGGTGATGTTCCCGCCACCGTAGGATCGTCGAATAGAGTCGTCATCGCTTCACGAGAGGCTGCTTCACGAAAGGCTACAGATGAGTTCGCAAGGCAAGCTTCCCAGACGACGATTTGTTCAGACTGCGCTGAT
>JBDTBI010000252.1:0-3846 GCA_039924215.1 Acidobacteriaceae bacterium | reverse complement strand
TTTTTCCTCCGTAATGAATCTGTCTGTGGGGTTGATCTCGTTTTGCTAATGAAGTGAAAAATAGATTGAAGCGAGAGGGTACATATATAAAGAAGATTTACGGAATTCTTGTGGCAGCTGTACTTGTATTTTCGGGTATCGCGGCCCACGCGCAGATGGATCCCAACGTTGGCGGAGCGGCGATGTATCCAAACAAAAACATTGTCCAGAATGCGGTCAACTCAAAGGATCACACAACCCTAGTTGCAGCAGTGAAAGCAGCCGGGCTGGTAGATACCCTGGAAGGGCCGGGACCGTTCACGGTTTTCGCGCCGACAAATGAAGCATTCGAGAAATTGCCTGCAGGGACAGTGGATACGCTGCTGAAGCCTGAAAACAAGGGTCAACTGGTGAAAATTCTTACCTACCATGTTGTCGCCAGCAGATTGACCACGAAAGACCTGAAAGAAAAGATCAAGATGGGGCACGGTAAGGCAATGTTGAAGACAGTGGAAGGTGGAACCCTGACTGCAAGCATGAAGCATGGGAAAATCATGCTGACCGACGAAAAGGGTGACATGTCAACCGTCACGATCCCCAATGTGTATCAGTCGAATGGCATGATTCAAGTGGTAGATACTGTTCTACTGCCGAATTAAAGCGTCAAGCAACGATAGTTTCCCGATGGAGATTGGGGCGCTGGCCAGAATGTGGTATCGGCAGCGATAGACAAACTGGAGTGAGCTCTTCCTTCCCGAAGAAGCCCGGCTAAATATGCCGGGTTTCTCCGTAGGGAATGAACTCATTTTCACCGCGAATGTCGGATACGGAGGATCCGAAGTTTATCAAGACAGCTCCCGGATGCTGTCAATCACGTACCGTATCGTCTCATCCGTCATCCGTGGATGGATAGGGATGCTGACATATCTTTTGAACAGTTCTTCGGCGACGGGGCACTCACCCGGTTTGTGGCCCAGCTTTCGGTATGCTGTGGTCAGGTGGATGGGCATATAGTGCGACCAGACTTTGATTCCCTTGCCCGTATAGAGGTCCCACATGAAATCCTCTTTGTTGCATTTGAACGCATCTTCCAGCAAGACCATGTAAACGTGATAGGTATGCTTCCCTGCAGGCGAGACGAAGGGAAGTGTCAGGCCTTTGATTCCTTGTAGCCCCGCGGAATACTTTCTTGCAATCTCGATTCGTTGTGCGTTGAAGGAATCCAGCTTCCGAAGCTGTACCAGTCCGACAGCAGCCTGCGCATCCGTCATTCGATAGTTGAATCCAATCTCGTCGAAATCGACATACCAATACCGCTTTCCCATAGGTTGCACGGTTTCATCAAGCGGCAGGTACTTTCCTTTCGGGTCGTAGGTCAGGCAGCAAAGAGAGCGATACGAAAGCATTTTTTCATAGAGGGACTTGTCACTGGTCGTAATCATGCCGCCCTCGCCCAGGGTGACCATGTTTTTTTGTTGATGGAAGCTGAATACAGCGATGTCGCCCAGCGAGCCTGCTTTGCGCCCTTTATATTCCGCCCCGGCCGCATGGGCGGCATCTTCCACGACGCGAATTCCGCGCGGACGCGCCAGTTCGTTCAGGGCATCCATGTCGCTACATTGCCCGTAGAGATGCACCGGCAGGATCGCCTTGGTGCGCGACGTGATCTTACTCTCAACCGAAGCCGGATCCAGGTTCAGAGTGCGCGCATCCACATCCGCGAAAACCACCTTCGCTCCCAGAACTGCCGCGGCGTTCGCAGTGGCAATCCAACTCACAGGAGTCGTGATCACTTCGTCTCCCGGTCCCACTCCGGCAGCGATCATGGAGAGGTGCAACCCCGTGGTTCCGGAGGTCACTGCCAGCCCGTATGTCGTTCCGCTGTACCTGGCAAACGCTTCCTCAAACTGCTTGACTCGGGGCCCGCACGAGGGAGCGCTTGCCTGCAGCACCTCCAGAAGCGCCTCCCGTTCTTCTTCTCCATAGCAGGAGCCATGCCCAAATTCCAATTCGTGAATTGCCGAAGGTAATTTCATGAAAAGCACCTTTCGATGACCTGAGAACTCGATGGAATTTCTACCTTGTATACATTACGGATCTTTGCAGTGAGCAAAAAATGGTCCTCGCCTCTTGGTGCGCGCCCAGGAATCGGGTCATGCTGCGGGCGAACAAGCTCGGCGGAAACGCCCGCCCGCTCGGCGAGACGTTTTCCCAATTCGTATCGCGAAATACTGTCCGACGCGCCGATGTGATACGTGCCGCCAACCGAAGGACGCGCCAGCAGGGCAACCATCATCGTACTGAGCGAAGTCGCGTCGATTGGATTCCGCTCCTCCGGGGTGGGAAAGTAGACGGGCTCACCGGCCTTCCACTTTCCCATCACGCTGTCCAGCATGGCATTTGTGCCGTTCTTGTGGGCGAAGCCCAGTACCAGCGCAATGCGGAGCACAATAGCCGATGGCAACAATCCCGTCACCGCTTTCTCTGCCAATACTTTCGTTTCTCCATAAACACTCAACGGGCAGGTTGCATCTTCTTCGCCGTAGCCGTGCTTGCTACCATCAAAGACCGCAGCCGATGAGGTGAAGAGCAATCGAGCGTTCCCTCGTGCACAGGCATTTGCGACATTCTCCGCTCCATGGGCATTGACGGCAAACGCCTCTGCGGGCGATGCTTCACACCTGTCAATGTCCGACATAGCTGCTAGCAGCAGGACGCAATCCGGGCGCGTCAGGTGAAACGTTCGCTCCACTCCGGAAGCATCCGTGATATCGACTGCTGTGCTTCCCGGCTGTTCTGGGTTGCTGCGATTACCGCGGATTATTTCAAACGCATCTGTGCCGGCGGCAGCCTGCGCCGCGTACATGCCCAGGAACCCTCGCGCCCCGATCACCAGCATTCTCTGTTTGTCCATGCGTACTGTCGTTTTATCCTTGGATTGTCAGTTGGAAGTATTCTCTGAATACCGATCAGAACGGTGGATTGCGGCGATGTGAAAATCTATCACATATGTTGTTAGGATAGAACAGATCGGAGATCGATGCAGAACACGGACAGAACGCACCGGCGACCCACAATAGGGGCTCCCGCATGACCAGCGCGGATTCGTTGCTCAACCCCATTCGAGCCATTCACGAACAGATCCGCAGTGCCGTCCTCTCCGCCTGCGAATCCTCTTCGCAGGCAGATATTTCCAGGGTGGTGGACGATGGACCGGGGGACACGATCTACTCGGTAGATCGTATTAGCGAGACGATGCTGGTCACGCTCTTCGGAAGAGAAATCGCTGTCCACGCTCCGATTGTTCTTGTTGCGGAAGGGTTGCCAGGAGGAAAGATTACGCTTCCGGTCGGCTGCGAAGAATCGGAGGCGGTTTGGCGCATTATTGCGGATCCGATTGATGGCACGCGTCCCCTGATGTATCAAAAGCGCAGCGCATGGATTCTTACCGGAGTGGCCCCCAATCGAGGCGATGCAACGTCGCTTGCGGATATCGAACTCGCGGTGCAAACAGAGCTTCCGCTGGTTAAGCAGCATCTTTGCGATACGCTTTGGGCAACACGTGGGAAAGGAGCCCACGCGGAACGCTTCAATCGCATCTCGGGAGAGCGCCGTTACTTCCGGCCACAGCCTTCGACGGCGAAGGATTTGGCCCATGGGTTTGGTTCTGTTACACGTTTCTTTTCCGGTGGCCGCGATGTTCTGGCCTCGATCGATGATGAAATCGTTCTCGGCGCTCTTGGACCGGGAAGGGAAGGCAAGGCGATGGCGTTCGAGGATCAATACCTTTCGACCGGCGGCCAGCTCTACGAACTCATGATGGGACATGATCGCTTCCAGGCTGATTTGCGGCCGCTCCTGCATTCG